>JADGQE010000118.1 GCA_017882055.1 Thermoflexales bacterium | reverse complement strand
GTGGTCGGCAGAGTAAAAGCGGCACAGGCCTGGGACTTGTCATCAGTCGGAATCATGCCATAACGATAGGTGGAGCGATCACTTTTACAAGCCGCGCGGGTGAAGGCAGGCTCTTCCGCAGCCAAGGCGCTGGTCGAAGCCTATGCCAAGGCCGATGCTGCTCAACAGGTTGCCATCCAGACCTATCAACAGGCGACGGACAAGCAGGCCGCTGATCTTGAAGCGCTGCGGGAATGGTATAGCACCGCGGCAGTGCTGTGTAAACTCGGGCGATGATCTTCGTTTCGGCCATTATGCTCCAGCGATAGCCGGGGCCAGATACGCTTTCGGTTTTGGCGCGGACCGTTTCTGAGCGGGCCAACCAGGGAGATCCACTCGCTCCAAGACCCAGTCAAATAGATTCCCAGGCTGGGAGCCAAAGAATCGTTCGGCCGCGGTGGTACCATCGCTCCGCCGCACAAAATAATTGTGGACGGTCGTCAGCGCCGCCAGCTTCTGGTCGCGGATGCGATGCAGACTGTGATGCCGCAAGGCGAGTTGTCCATTGCGACCTTCCACGCAGGAACTGGAACGCTGGAAGAGTTCGGCGCACTCTTGCGCCACCTGTTCAATCAGCCGCCGGTCTTCTTGAGCCAGACCCTGCCAGGGACTGGCGGTGCTGTGGAGTGAGATCAGTAACTCCGCCGCCCTTTTCTTGAGGGCCTGCCGTTGCGGCGCCTCGGCGACCTTCGCCGAGACCAAGTCGAGATAGATCGCCGGAATTAGATCGTGGTAAACTGCGCGTTCCAGGTCCGGCGTCAAAGCCAGGGCTTCCACCTTCGCCCGGACCGTGAGAAAAAAGAAAGCGAGGGTGGCGACCATGGTGACGACCCCCGTTTCGCCTTGGCGATCTTCTGAAAGCAATGATCGGACAAGGGGGTCTCCGCCGCGACGGCCTCCAGGTTGGAAAAGTGCTCGTTCAATGCGGCCGCCATGGCCTCCGTGCTTCTGGGAGCACCCGTTTCCAGATCATACGGATGGTAGTCCGCACTGAGGCCTTGAAGGGCTTGCTGTACCCGTTCCTGCTGCGTCACCAGGGTCTCCAACGTTTGGCGAGCCGCGGCCTCCTTCTGGTGGGCTTGCTCGATGGACCGTTCTAGGTCCGCGGCCTGGTCCGATCCTGGCGCGCCAGGGAGATTGGCCGCTTTTTCCGCATAATCGGTGACCTTTTGGACGGCCTCGGCAAGCGCCTGCTCGGCGTGCCGTCTCTTGCTTGCCAAGGCCACGCTCGGACCTCGGACGAGTTCGTGTTGGACATGAAAGAGATCGGGGGAGTGCTGTGCACCCAAGTCGTCTTGAACGTGCTTGATAATGCCCTTGCCTTCATCACTGGTCGACTGAACGACTTTCACCGCTAGCCCGGCAGTGGCTTGCTGTATAGTTTCGGTCCACTCCGTGGCGTTGCGGCTCTCGGCGTACTTCTCGACCAAAATGAAATTCGAGACCGGCTCAATCGCGACCAAACAGATCTCCGGATGATAGGTCTCATCTTCGCAGATCGTAATCTCTTTGGGGCGCATGCCGGTGGCCAAGCGTTGTCTTTCCGTTTGACCAAACGCCACCACGGCTTGTTCCAGGTCGGTAGCGACCTGGTGTTGCGGGCCGTAGGACGCCGCCACGAATTGGTCCAGCCCGGTCAGTTCCAGAAACAGACACACCAACCGGATGCCACACGGTCCGACCAGCGTCATCACCAAATGCGCGGCCAGAACCAAGCGATGCAGAAACGCCACTCCGACCGCAGACTCGAAAAAAGCGACCAAGTCGGGATCCGCGTCGAGGGACTCTTTCCGCTGGAGCCAGTGTTGCAGGGTGCTGCGCGGGATGCCCAGGTCTTCCGCCCACTGGCGTTGACTGGGGAGACACTGATAGCCCTGCTCAAACGCATCGAGTTTCTCGGCAATCTCTTGTCTCGACCAGTGCTTTCGGTCAATCGCGGTCGCTTCAGTCACGGCTGCCCCCCTATCTGGGGAGGTATTTTACCCGAACATTTTACGTGTCTGCTCTATCACTGATACTCAGCCATTCGGCGGGGGCTGTGCCTTTGGACTGCCAAGTGGCCGAAACGAAGACCGAAGCCGATCGATCACGCGATAGAACACTACTGCATCGACTTCGACGCTGACGTTGTCACGCGTGATGATGCGCTGCTGCGGCACATCGAGCGTGATGACGCGCTGATCGACCCGGTAGAGCCGATCGATCACGGGGATGATGAGGATTAGGCCCGGCCCCTTCAATGGCTGCAAGCGGCCCAGCCGCAAGATCACGCCCCGTTCCCATTCACGCAGTATCTTGATCGCCGCCGCGAGAATGGAAATCAGCACGACGGCCACAATCAAAACAATAGCCCAAACCAGCAGATCAGACATAGCAAAGACCTCCTCGCTTGACGAATGGCCTATCGCTAATGGCAGGGGACCCTATGCTGAGAATTGGCGAAGGCCGTTCCGCCGAAAATCATGGATTGCGCAGAACCAGCGTCCGGTTCGGTGAGCCTGAATTGGCACGTTCTCGACCGACAGCCCACAGTGTGCCAAATGCTGAGGTTACGCCTGCTAGAAAATTATCGAAACTTCCCACATTCGGGCTGGGCATTAGTGTCCAGCTGGTCCCATCCCAATGTAACGTCAGCGTTCGCTGCGGCGCCGGTGGGGAAAACAGCACTGAATATCCTACCGCCCAAATGTCCGTGCCAGAGTTCGCCGTTACGCTGAACAGAGCATTGTTGCCCCGCTGGGGCGGAACAGGACTGGGACTGGCGACCACAGTCCAACTTGTCCCATTCCAATGTTCCGTCAAAGTGCTGCCACCATCGGTGCCGACGGCCCATACATCATTGGTGGCTATCGCAGAGACCCCGGACAAAACGCTCGCATTCGCCGGGCCGTTCGGACTGGGCACAATGCTCCAGCTGGTTCCATCCCAGTGCAAGGTCAGCGTCGCGCCCGTATCAAAGACTTGCCCGACGGCCCAGACATCGGTGGAAGAAACGGCTGCCACTCCATTCAGGAACATGTTCAGCAACGCCACATTCGGACTGGGTACAATGCTCCAGCTGGTTCCATCCCAATGTTCGATCAGCGTCCGAAGGATCAGATTGTTGTCGCGAAAAACACCGACGGCCCACACGTCATTTGCGGCAATGGCAGTCACAGCCGTGAGCTCGTTAAAACTCGTGCCAACATTGGGACTGGCCACCACGCTCCAACGACTTCCGTTCCAATGTTCGATCAGGTTCCACCCGCTAACCCAATGGAGCCCTGGCCAACTGCCCAGACATCGGTCGAGGCGAAGGCCGCGACACCGTTGAGCGAGTTGAAACCGGTGCCTACGTTAGGACTGGGGACGACGCGCCAGCGAGTTCCGTTCCAGTGTTCGATCAAGGTTCGATCCTGAAGCTGGCTGCTAAGAAAATCACCGACTGCCCAGACATCGCTGCTCGAAACAGCAGATACGGCGATGAGTAGATTGTCATTTGCGCCCATGTTTGGACTGGCGACCACCGCCCAGCCGGAACTGGCGCTGGCGTGTGAAGGGAGCGAGAAGTACTGTCCAAGGACTACCACGGCCAGCACGAGAACAATTCGAAACGCGTAAGGGGTAAGGTTCTTTTTTTTCATGGTTGCCTCCTTGTAATAACGACCATCTCTGATCGCAGCACGCGGTCAAATGTGACTATAGGAACAGACTGGGCCATTTATAGTCAATAAATTGGCTGGCGAGTTTGAGCAGGGGATGCGCGTTGAGCGGTACGACGCGCCACATGGCTAATGTCATTGTACCTGATGGCAATAAAACCAGATTCTATGCTTAGCTACGCAGTAATGTGTGGTGAAGATTGCGGCCGAGGAAATGACGGAGGAAGTGATAGGTGGGCGCTGAAGAACGCAGACTTTGGCACCCTCATTCGGTGGTACCTCTTGGTTGGAGATAATTCGTGACCATCCAGAATTGGATCACCGGCTATCCAGCAGTGAGCAATGGCTCCTCGATCGGGTAAGCTGTACGGCCTCTCTCGACCTCGTACAGGAGTCAGCTCCTATACGCACCGACGATCTGCGACTCGTGCAGGTGAGTCTTTGCCCAAGTGCCGCCGATCATCACGCCCAACCCCCAACGCGGCACCGCTTCGGGTGACTGCGCCTTTGCCTGTCGCGAAGCGTCGCGATGCCCGGTAAATCAGCTACCCAATCCACTCTGCACAACCCGCTCGAATTGTCCCCCATCAAGGATATTGTTGGCGAACTACCTTTTGTGGGCTACGCAGTTGCTTCCGAGATCGGTCTTTGCGATCCGAGTGGGGAATATCGATCTCGTTTCGAATGGTTTGTGGGCTGAGGTTCTGCAAAATCGAGTTCGCCAATGATATCATCTAGAAATGCAGCACCTCGTAACCTGCAGTCGGATCGGTTAAGGCGAACGGCCTACGATCGCCAGCGCCGCCAGCCTTCCAGATAGTATCGCCAGACGGCGGGGTTTTCGAGTGTGCTAATGTCGGTCGGCACTTCAGAAGTATCTTGATCAAACGTGGTCATCGCGCCAAGGAGGTCATCCTTCAAATAACGTGTCGGCACGTCGATGCGCAGGCGACTCCAATCGATGTTCAGGTCCGAGGCGATCACAAAGCCCCAATCGCCGAAGGTGGGAATGTACGTGTGATAGGTTTGCAGCGACAATTCAGTACTGGCGACGGTATGCGCGATGCACCAGTACGCTTTGCGCACAAAGTAGGGCGATGACGCCTGGGTGACAAACATGCCGCCGCGCGCCAGGTGTCGCTTGACCAGGCCATAGAAATCATGCGAGAAGAGCCGCGCCAGGCTCTCGCTGCGCGGGTCGGGCAAATCGGCGATGATGACGGGATAAAGGTCGGAACTATCGGCCAGGAATTTATAGCCGTCCTGGTTGATGATCTGGACACGCGGATCGTTTAGCGAATTCTGGTTCAACGCCACTACGGGACCAAACGTCTGACCCATGCGCGTGACGGCCGCATCGATATCCACCAGCGTCACGCGTTGCACGTCGGGATATTTGAGCACCTCGCGCGCTGCCAGTCCGTCGCCACCGCCAATGATGAGCACCTGTTCGCGTGAGGAGGCCAGCGACATCGCGGGATGGACCAGCGACTCGTGATAGCGATACTCGTCGCGGCTGGAGAACTGTAATTCCCGATCAAGGTAAAGCCGCAGGTCTTCCTGGTAAGTGGTAATGACCATGCGTTGGTAAGGCGTCTGTTCGGCATAGATAATCTCGTCTTGATACAGCGCATTTTCAAACAGCGACGTGATGGCATTCGACTCCAGGAAACCAAGCGCCAGCAGCGCGAAAGCGAGGCAGGTTGCGATGATATACCGCCGCAGCGCGTACAACTCTCGGCCGAACACGCGTAAATTGATGACCACCACGAGCAAATTGAACGTACCCACGAGGAAAGCCGTTTTGCTCAAACCCAGATAGGGCAGCAGGAATAAGGGGAAGAGCAATGAGCCAATGAGCGCGCCGAGGTAATCGAAGGCGAGGACGTTGGCCAGTGTGTCGCGCAGATTGCCATATTTTTTGGCGATGCGCGTGAGGAGCGGGATTTCCAAGCCGATGAGCGTGCCCAGCACGACGATGGTCGCCACCATCACCACGCCGTAGCTGCGTTGGGCGAGGGCGAACGCGCCGAACAACCCCGCCGCCGAGAAGCCGCCGATCACCCCAATCGCGATTTCAACACTCAGGAAGATCGGCAGCAGATGCTGCCGGACGGCGCGTGAGAGGAACGAACCGACGCCCATCGCGCTGAGAAAGAAGCCGATCGTCAGCGAGAATTGATAAACCGTGTCGCCGAGGAGATAGGCCGACAGGCTACCGATCATCAATTCATAAATGAGCCCACACACCGCAATGATAAAAATTGAGGTGAGGAGTGCCCCCACCTCAACTTTAGATTTGTGTGGTTCAAACTCAAGCGTCGTCGCGGTGCTCATGGCTTCGATCGGATGTCACGACTCGTTTCGATGCGCCACATCTGGTCGTTATTTTCCCCCGCTACTATGCCCGCTGCTGCTGTGCCCGCTGCTGCCGCCGCCGATACTGCGCCCGCTGGAACTGCCGCTGCGAATTGAAAAGGTACATCCGCCGCTGCTGGCGGGTTGGGCGGTCGGTGTGAAGCAAATCGGTTGAGGTGTGGGGACATCGGGGGCAGGCGTACCGGGGGCCGCCACGGTCATACAGATCGGCGCAGCACTAGCCGTCGTGGTCGTGGGAGTGCTGCAACTACCTGAAAACGCGAGAACCAGTACGCACAAAAGTGAGCCAAACACTGCCAGGCCAACCAGCATACAGCCTTTGAACGGCTTGACCCCACTCCCGGCGGCTGACCGAAATTGAGTGGGCGCCTCGGTCACCCCAAACGCGCGGGCGGTGGCCACCCGATCCAGACGTTGGCCCCAATAGAACTCGATTTCGTTTTCGGTGTATTCGATGCTGATGCGTTGAGTGGCGCCATCCGCTTCAGCGTAATTCATCTTGTCGCCGACACGCGCCTTCCAGGTCAGTTCGCCTTCGAGATAGTCGATCTTGGCGCGGCCGGCATCTCGCACGGTCACCTGGGCGTTACGCAGATTGAGCCGCGCGCCTTCCTTGATCGTGTCGGGGGCGACCGGCTCGGTCGGCACAAAGGAACGCCAGAGCGCCATACCTTCGTTGACGCTGTCGGAAATCCAAACATACTCCCCGGCGGCGCTGAGCAGGAGCCATTCATCCCAGATGTCATCTTCCTCATCGTGGTACACCACCCGCCCAATGATCTCGTACGTCTGGCCGCTGATGGCACCCTGCAGGCCCAGTTTGAACTGGGTCGCTTGCGGCGCGGGGCGTTGACCCACGTTGCCGATGATTTGAAACTCAGGACTGGTCAAATCGATCTGCGAGCCGCAGGATGCGCAGACAATTGATTTGCTGCGGCCGGCGTTTTTGAGATCGAGCGGCGAGCCGCACTTGGGACACGTTAACTGTTTGACGTCCACTGGCATGATTTTTACTCCATAGGGGCGATCGTCACGTCGTTGAACTCCAGGGGTTCGCCTGTGTACAACACAATTCCATGGTCGTCCAGCATCAATCGCATCGCCTTGTTCGCGACGTTCCCTTCGACATACCGGATGGCTTTGCCGGGCGGCGCGTTCAGCGAAATCTCGCCTTCGGCGCCAGCAACTTGCGCATCCCCTTTTTCGCTGAGGAACAGTTGATCCTTGCCAAAGGGCACAAAACTGCCGACACGCAGCTGCTCGTACGGCGGAACGGGAAAAGTCAATTTGCTTTTGAAGACGAGCGTGAGATCGCCTTCGTCCTCGGTAATCCAGCCGACCTGTTGATCGCTGAATTGCAAGAACCACTCATCCCAGAAGCCGTCGGCATTCAGATAACGGAGGCGGCCCAGCACGCGAAAACCCCGCCCCCGGACCTGGCCGCGCGCGCCGATAGAGAACCGCGAAGGATACTCGGCCAGCTGGGCGGTCTTGCCGGTCACGTCGATGCCGCTGTCACGCACGTACAGCGACGCGCCGCAGTAGCTGCAGACCAGAAAAGTCGTGAAGGAACTTTCGATGGTGAGCGGACCGCCGCAGCTGGGACAGGTGAGTTGCCTGGCCATTCGCTAGCCGTGAATCGCGGCCAGGATCACGATCGCCAAACCGATGATGAACGACCCGGCCAAGATAGCGGCCGCGACGTTGCCATCCTTGAAGATGTCGGCTTGAAGATCCGTGGGGGTGAGCCGGTCGAAGATGCGGTAGCCCACATACAACAAGAACATACCGAGGGCTGCGTAGATAATCGTGAAGACAAAGACGCGAACTTCATCGGGTAAGGTAGGCATAGTCCTCCTGACAGATGAATGAGTTGGCTCTATCTTACATCTTTTGCTAGGCTCTCGTCAAGTCCTCGTTCGATCAGCCGGGCATTGACAGAGCGGGCCATCAGTTTCTGGGTGAGGTAACCGCGAATGATTTCCAGGGCAGGACGCACGACCTGGGGCTCACCGCATGAATACACATCGACGCTGACGAAGCCACTTTCGGGCCAGGTGTGCAGCATCGCGTGGGATTGGCGCAGTACATAGATGAACGTGGTGCCTTGATTCGGAAAGCAGTGCGTGAGGTGGTCCACCGCTTCGAATCCAGCGAACTGAAGTGCATCCGCAAACAGCTGCTCGAGGACACCTTCATTGCTTAAGGCCGGTGACCGGCAGTCATGCAAATCGAGCAGGAGTGAAATGCCAGTTGTCTGCATGGTTGCCTCTTCTCTGGTTGGGATGATATTCCGATCAATGGCAAAAACTCGACCGTTCTCATCGGCACCACCACCCGTGCGCGGGATCGCGAGGGAACCCGATGAATTCTGCCGGCGTTGCTTGACCGGATCAAGCATTCGAAGTCCGCGCGCTGGTATCGTCTGATACAGGGCGTTGACCAGCCGGTAGCGAGTAGGCTTTGAACCGTTGCGCAGTCTATGGCATAATGGCGTCCGCGCAAGACATTTCGGTGGAAACAGATCTTGTGCTGTCTGACTTTGGGTGGGAAAGTGCCATCCGGCAACCTTTACGCACATCCTTATGCTTATCATTGGAGTGTAGCACAAAACATGGCAACCGAACAGACGACCAGCCTTCGGGAACGCGCTCCGGCTGATATCTTTATGCCCTTCGTTATTACCCGCATAGCGCTGGTTGTGATTGCGGTGGCGGCCATGGCTTGGGTCCCCAGCATCGAAGGGAAACAGTTCACTCACATTTCGCCGGCGGCGGCGTCTGGCGATCTGGTTGTTGCTCGTTGCGCCGACGACGATCTATTTCTCCGGCGTGTACACCGAGTCACTGTTCTTCTTATTGAGCTTGATGTCGATCTATTATGCTCGCCAAAGATGCTGGCTACTCGCTGGGCTGGCAGCGTTTCTGGCCGCTGCCACGCGGGTGGTCGGCTGGACGCTGATCTTCTCCAGTAGTTGTTTCTTGCCGCGCAGGGCGACCTTGGCGATCTTCACATACTGCGCCACCCAATCACTCATCACGGCCAGCGCCGCGTCTTGATCTTGCGTGGCCTGCTGCGCCGAACCTTTAGCAGATTCCTGCGTTTGATTGGCTTGATCAAACGCTTCGATCTTGGCCCGTTCGGCTGCAATGCGATCCGCGTCGTAGCCAAAGTCAGCCAGCGCCACCGATCCGGCATTGTCGAACAACGTGTAAGCCGCTTGAATGAAGCCCGCTGTCGTGCGCGGCTCTTTGCCCAAGCCCAACGTGGCTTGATCGGCTTTGCTCAACGTCGCGCGCGCCACTTTCGCCAACGCTTGATACGCATCGCGGGCATCTTTCTCGGCAGTTTTCAATTGCGCGGTGGTGTCTTTCTGTGAGCCTTTGCCTGACTTCTGCGCGTTGACGGCGGCGAGAGCGGCATCATACAACTGCTTGCCTTTGTTCAACTTGGCCGTCGTGTAGCCGTACTGTGCGACGACGGCTTTGATTTCGGCGTCGCCAAGTGAGTTGGCAATGGCGAGTTGGGCGGCGTTCAACTGCTGTGCGGCGGATGCTTTGGGACGTGCCATGGGACTGCCTCCTGATTGCAAGGATTTTGGATTCAGCCGTCTGAGGCGTTCCAGCACAATCGCGATGACCAGATAGATCACTGCGAAGACGGCGATCACGGGAATCAGAGTAAACGTAGGCATGCGGAGACTCTCCTGTGCATTGTGTGATGAAGTAGACGGCAAACGGCCGTCAGCGCTATGCGTGCTGGTGTGCTCGATGGGGTTTTAGCCAAACATTTTCTTGCTGAACGACTTGCGGCCCAGCCCGCGCTCCAGGTGGCGGCGCGCGATGATCGGATCGCCGCCAAAGGCGACGACCTTCTTCATGCGCCGCTCGGCGGCAGTATAGGGCGACAAGCGATCGCGGCGAGACTTCTGCGTCGACTGCGTATCTTGCTGAGACATGGTGTTAGCTCCTGTGCATAGTGTGATCGAGTAGACGGCAAGCGGCCGTCAGCGCAGTGCATTGTGTTGAATGGGGCAACTTTGCGAT
>JADGQE010000472.1 GCA_017882055.1 Thermoflexales bacterium | reverse complement strand
GCGCACAGTCCCGCCCGCGTAGGCGGGCATCCCGGCTTTAGCCCCCAAGGCGCGATTTCAAATCGCCAGCCTGTTGACCGGTAATCTGACATTGTCAAAGTAAGCATCGGCGATCATCAGCGTGACAATGTCACCCGCGAAAGACAGCAGGTCCTTGCCGGCGGCTTTGTTTTCTTCCGATGCCATCGCGGCCCGGTAAGTCTCCAGGTTGTCGAAGTACATCTCATACAGCATGTAGTAGGGCGCTTCGCCGGTTGGCGAAGCGGTGATGCGGCTCCACTCGGTCTTGCGAATGCCCGGAATCTTCTCAAGGAGGTGCAGATGAACATTGGCGTAATGATATTCAAATGCTTCGATATCGTCAGGCTTTTTATAGAGGGCGATGAGTTTGATCATGAGCGTGCGTCTTGTTTGTGATCTGGCAGAGTCGCATCGGGATATTCTCTTGCCAGAATCTCAGCCACCTGGCGTCTTAGCTCCATCGCGTCTTGAGTTGCCGCAACCCAGACGATTGACCACTGCACAGCAAAGTAACTATGAACAGCGATGTTGCGAAAACCGATGATATCAACCCATTCGATCTCGGGATGGCGCTCACGAAATTCAACAGGCAGCCGGGCAACGGCTTCGCCGATGATGGTCAATTTCTGTAGCACGGCACTGCGCAGGAGATCGTTTCGCTCAAACGCAGCCTGTTCACTGTCAGCCAGGAACTGCTCAATGGCATCTGCCGCTTCAACGGTCCGTTAAATAGAGTTCTTCACGCCGCATAGATAACCTCTGCGCTAGACAGCACACTTTGCCGAATTTTGGGCTTGAGGCCGCCTTTGGGCACGAGATCAACCGGGCGATGCAGCACCACCGATAGTTCACGCTGCATTCGCGACAAAGTGATGAAACCCACTTGTGCTTTCGGCTCAAACTCGACCAGCAAATCCAGATCACTATTTGCGTTGAAATCGTCGCGAAGTGCCGAGCCAAAGAGCGCAAGTTCGCGCACCTGGTAACGCTGACAAATCAATTTGATCGCTTCGATCGGGATTTCGGGTTTTGACTGGAGCATAAGTCTTGCCTCCTCACCTTCGCTTCAAACATGTCGCTACCAGCTAAATTCATTATATCATTCTCTTTTCTACAAGCAGCTATTCCGCCAACTGTACCAGCCAGCGATCCTGATCAAGCCGCGCCGACAAGCGGATCAAGCGTGCATCGCTGCGCGTCGCCCACACATCCGCTACGCTGCCGATGATCGTGATCTGCTGCGGCTCGTAGCCTTTAGCCAGCGTGGCTTTGACGACGGCCAGATACTGCGCCGCCAGCGGATCGTCGAATTGGAGGTGATCTTCCAACACGCGATTGACACTGGCGAGCAATGTCGCGCCTGAAGTGCGATCGCCGCTCGAAGCACGCAGCGCGTGATCGGCGGCGACAAGCATCGTTTCCAAAGCGATGTTCTCCGGCTGCCGCGGATGGCGTTGATAATCCGCGACAAGACCGCGCGTCTCGGCCGATTGAAGGTCGGGCGTCCACAGGCTGAGCAAATAGGCCGAAGGATCAAGCGTTTGCTCGTAGCGACGCACGGTGTCGTAAAAACTGATCGAGTCGAAGATGCCGGACCGATCGGCCTCGGTCACCGGCTGATGACGCAGCCAAACTTGCCAATCGCGTTCGAGGTCGTCGAGTCCGAAGTTGAACGACTGATGCAACGCGCGGTCGATCAAGTTAACGTCGGTCTCGCCGGGCAGCGGCTGTAAGCCGGCATAAAAACGCGTGAAGGCTTCGCGTCCGAAGCGATCGGCGAGATATTTGATGAAGGCTGCCGCTTCGGCATACGCCGTCTCGTGCTGGCTGGCGTAGAAATTGTCGATCAACTTGCGCAGCGGAATGGTGCGATTGGCTTCAAGCAATGCGGCTGCGCGGTACGCCACCGGCTCCACTTGATAATGTCCGCCCGTCAGATAAACCGCGTAACCTTCAAGCAGAAACACTGGCACAGTGCCGCGCCGTCTTGCCCGGTCAAGCGCGTGTGTAAATTCGTGTCGCAACACCTGGCTGAATTCGCCACCGGAATATTCGCGATCGAGATACGACAGCAGCACCCGCTGGTCGATGGCCAATCCGCCCTGCCCCAGCACGCGATCGATCAAATACACTTCAATCGGCGGCGAGGTGACTGGATCGATCCTGGCCGAGACAAAATCGTACGCCTCATCGGCTGTGCGCTGAATGTTAGCCAGATCGTGTTCGGCAGCCGTGCCGGTGATGTAGTGAAGGCGGCAGCAGCGGCTCGTAGCGACTTTCCACGTGGCGGTGCGTTGGGCAGCGGGCAGCTCGTCCTTCGGCTTCAGATCGACCTGAAGCACCACCACGTCATTCGAGCGATCTTCGTCGCCATTCGTTAAGGTGTGTTCGGGATCGAGCGTGATGGTGACGGGCAGCGTGCCGCTCAAACCCTGCGTGTCCCACACCCAATCCAGATCGGTTTTGCTGGAGCTGCCGGGATCGATCGATCCGATCGCGCCATCGATCCGCCAATCGGTTGAACCGGTCTGGATGCGAATCGGCACGCGCGCCAGCCAGGTATGACTGTCGTTGTGAGCCGTGAGACTGAAACTGATCCGATCGCCGCTGTATAGATTGCCATCAGGGTGAAGGCGAATATCGCGCGGACCGATCCAGAGATCAGCGGGCGGGACAGGTGACGGCGTCACCGAGGGAACGGGTGACGGCGTGATCGATGGACTGGGCGACCGCGTAATCGAGGGGACTGGCGACGGTGTTACCAGAGTAGAAACAGGCACGGGCGTCTGAACAACACACGCCGTCAGTA
>JADGQE010000471.1 GCA_017882055.1 Thermoflexales bacterium | reverse complement strand
GCCGCCAACGTCGAACTGCCCAATTCCTTCTGCAGCGTGATCAACGCCATGCGCGACAGCGGCGAATCCTCACGCGCCAAGTGATCCTTGACCAGGCGAGTCACGTCAGCGTAGAGCGCACCCTCAGCGGGCAGTGGCGCGACACGCAACGTTTGGGCAAAGCGCCGCATCAGCCGCACTGAGACATTCGAACGGCGATTGCGCACCATCGCTTCGGCCAGCAACGCGTGAAGTTGATCGAGATTGCGCGGCAGCAGCTTGTCGCGCCGATCGACAAACTGTTGTTGAAAGCGTTTGGCGGTGCTCAATAGGCCGGGCTGCAACAACGTCACCAGGTTGTAGAGCTCGTCGAGGTTGTTCTGGATCGGCGTGGCGGTGAGCAGCAGGATGTATTTTTTGCGCAAGCTACTGGCGAACTTCCACAACAGCGTGTTACGGTTGCGAAAGTGGTGCGCCTCGTCGATGATGACGATGTCCCACTCCTGTTCAGTGATCGCCGAGCGATGCGGCTCGCGCTTGGCCGTATGATAAGAAGCGAGGACGCGATCGAACGAGGCCCAGGCGGCGCTACCGCGTTCTTTGAACAGCGGGTCATCATACGTGATGAAGTCCAGCCCGAATTTGCGGCTCATCTCGCCGCGCCACTGCTCAACCAGCGACGATGGCGTGAGAATCAGCACCCGGCGGGCTAGCTTGCGCATCAGCAGTTCGAGCAGAATCATGCCGGCTTCGATGGTCTTGCCCAGCCCCACTTCATCGCACAGCAGCGCTCGTCCCCGGAAGCGGCGCAGCACGGTCAAGGCAGTCTTCAGCTGATGCGGCAGGAGCTCGACATCGTGCAACAAGGGCAAGCTGATCAAGTTATCAAACCCGACCGAAGTTGCAAACCGGGCGGCACGGCGGCTCAGGTCAAAAGTCGGATAAGTTGCGGGCGATCGATCGAGCAGGCTCAGCTCATCGGCGGCGAAAGCCAGCGGCACGCCGCGATCGGTGGTGATTTCGGCTGGCAACGCGCTGGGAGTATCCGCTTCAGCGACCAGTCGAAATTGCAGCGGCGAAGTCGTCACCAACTCCAGGTAGGTCGTAACGCTGCTGCCGCGCAACATCAATCCGCCCGGCCCCTGACCGATCAGCGCGTGCCGATCCGGATCGTACCGAACTGAAATGGCCTGTTTATCAGCCGGTGAAGCGGCCAGCGACACCGGCTCGTCGGCGTCCAGCAAAATATCCCAGGACGGATCAAGCAGCAGCGTGTTGTTATCGAAGATGGTCGGGCGGCCCGCTATTTCCCAGCGATCGCCGGGCTGAGCCAGTTGAGCGAGTAGGTCAGTCATAGGAATATCGAGTGAACCGCTGCCTTAGCGATTGGCAAACCACACGCGGTAGTCGTCGACCCGCTGAAAATTCGGCGAGGACTCGTCGACCACTTTGAGATCACACAACGGAAAGTGGTAGGACTTGCGCCCGACGCGCAGGTGAACGATGACGCCGTACATTTCGTCGACATCGGTGATCTCGGTGACCTTCACCCGATCGCCGGTTTTCAGTGGGCCGCGTTCTTGAGATTCATCAATGACGGCTTCAACTGGAAAGGCCAGATTCTTTTCCAGGTACTCTTCCCAGACATCCACCAGCTCGTTGTCCTCATCGACGCCGGCGAGTACTTGTTGAATGCGCCGGTCTTGTTCATCCAGATTAACCCGACCGTACTGGCCTGCAATTTGCTCGACCGTTTGCTCGACATCTTCTTCGGTGTCGCGCGGCTCGGCCCGTTCAAGATCATCGGCATAGAGATACATACTGGCCCAATCCAAATTCTCGGCCACACAGCGCTCGAAATAGGCGCCGTCCTGTCCTTTCAACGTAAGACTGTCCCACTCGATGTGGAGCATGGGTGGATCATCTTCATACACATCGATGATGCGGCCTTGCCATCCGCCTATCTTGGCGTCAAAATCAGGGTCCTTCACACCGGCTTTAACGACGACCGCATCGCCCACTTTGAAATCCGCAGCCTTCGCGCGTTTCGGCCTGGTCGGTTTAGTTTGAATGTTGGCCGGTTGACTCTGAGCCGGGATATAGGGGATGAGTCTCCGCCGATAGGCTTCGGCTTGAACTTCAGGTGGCGCGTAACGGGCATCGACCATAAGGCCATTCACCTGGATCAGCCAGGCCAGCGGGTTGTGATCTAGCTGGCCGGGCAAGCACCAGTTCGGATCCATTTGGCCCATATCAAACAGGTCGCGGATCACTTTGGCTTTATTAGCGCCGCTGCTCTGGCTTACTCCGAAGTGCTGGCATAGTTCATCGGCGCGCATGTAGGGCGTCTGGCTTTTGTCGAACAGGAAGTTCACGGTGCCCAGTGCGTAGACGACTGCGCAGGCCCAGATCTCGGGCTTGCCGCGCACCAGCGGTGAGGGTCGCTTGCGGGCCAACGCGGCCGTCAACTGGCGGCACAACGTGGCGTATTCGTCCGTAAGATGCTCGCGGCAAAACGCGTCAGTTAAGCCGGTGATCACCGCGTAAGTGTCCCGGATCGCTGCCGGCACAGATTCTGATTTGGGTGCAAACATGGCTTATTCATCCTTCGTCAGTGAGAGTCTCCCGCGAAGACTTCAGAGAGGTGCGTATGACAGTGTACCCCGGAATCGATGGGCGTCAAGCCCGACATGACGCGCGCGGGTTGATTGAGGTTGCGATTTGGCGGTTGAAAGGATACAAGTGCTCCAAGCCCGCGCAAGCGCGAAGTGCTGTGGACGCCATCGACGACGGTGTTGTACATGGCGGCTTTCGCCGGCAGCTTCGGCCTGGCGATTACGCTGGGCTTTATCGG
>JADGQE010000470.1 GCA_017882055.1 Thermoflexales bacterium | reverse complement strand
TCGGTGTCCTGGCAGGCGTAGATCAGATCGAAACCGCCGATCCAAAACGTGACGGCAAACAACAACAGCCACGCCGGCCAATCGGCAGACGTGAAGACTGACGCGCGCACGCCCGCCCAGGCCCCGATCGGCGCGAGGCCGTCGGTGAAGCCCAGGATGAAATGCGACAACACCGTAAAGCGTTTGGCATACGCATAGCCCAGCAAAAACACGATCGCGCCGGGCAGCAATTGCAGCGTCAGTGAATTCAATTGCCAGGCCGCGAACGCCAGTATAACCAACGACACGCTCGCGCCAACGACCACCGCGCGCACGCTGATCTTGCCGGTCTGAATCGGCCGATTGGCCGTGCGTGGATTGCGCGCATCGATCTGCCGATCGGCGAAGCGATTGAAGCTCATCGCCAACGTCCGTGCCGAGGCCATCGCGATCGAAATCCAGATGAACTGGTGCAGCGTCGGCAGGCCATGCGCGGCCAGCACCATGCCCAAATACGCAAACGGCAGCGCGAAGATGGTGTGCTCGAATTTGATCAGATCAAGAAAAGCGCGGACTTGCTGCATAGAACGTCATGCGTATCGCGTACTGCGTAATGACTTCTTACAAATGACGCGGCACGGATTATTTCATTCCCTTCCACTGAGTATACAAATCATTGTCGATGCCTAACCGCAACAAGATCCGCCCGACTGTGCCATCAATGATTTCGTCGACCGTCTGCGGATTGCCATAGAAGGCCGGAACAGGTGGCAGGATCGTCGCGCCGATCTCGGCGGCCTGCGTCATCAAGCGTAAATGGCCCAGATGCAGCGGCGTTTCACGCACGCATAAAATCAAAGGCCGGCCTTCCTTCAGGCACACGTCGGCCGCGCGCGACATCAAATCGGCCGAATAAGAATTCGCCACCGCGGACAGCGTCTTGATCGAGCACGGCGCGACGACCATGCCCATCGTCACGAACGAGCCAGACGCAATACTCGCGCCGATGTCCTTCGGGTCATGCGCCATCGATGCCAACGCTTCAACGTCGCTGATCTTCCAGTTCGTCTCCTGGGCAATCGTCGCTTTGGCCGCTTGACTGAGGACGAGGTGCGTTTCGATCTCGCCGCCTTGTCTCAATACTTGCAGCAAGCGAATGCCGTAGATGACGCCGGATGCGCCGCTAATGCCGACGATCAATCGTCGCAAGGATGAAGGATGAAGGACACTTGCACCTACGCTTGCGCTTGTTGCAAGTGCAGGTGTGAAGGATGAAGATTGGCTCATCGTTTATTCTTGACCTTCTTGACCATTGTCACAAAGATGGCGATCAGTTCCTCAACTTCGTTCAACAGCGGCTTCAAACGCCCCGATTTAACAATAGTAGCCTCACCCAGAAGTTCCAGCCAATAGGCAGTTTCATCCAGCTCCTGCAAACCGCCTTCCATCTTGCTGATGAAATCGGCATCGGATTTGGCGCGGCGAGCCTCACGATAGTGAGCACCGACCGACGTGCCTGAACGCAACAACTGCTTACCTATGACCTGGGCTTCAGTTGTCCTGGGCAAAGCGGAATACAATTTGATTATGCGTAACGCAAAGGCCTTTGTACGTATTCCCAAATCCTGCACGGGTTCCATTCGCTTCATCCTTCCGCCTTCATCCTTCATCCTTTACAAGAGTCCGTATTCTTTCCAGCGCTTTGTCACCAACTCCTTAATCGCCGCATCCATCTCGATCTCCGGCGGCCAGCCGCGCGGATAACCGTCCAGCGGACCTTTGGCCGTGGCATCGATGCCGATCTTGCCGCCGAATGAATCGCGCAGGGCCGAATGATCGAGCTGATCGACTGCGCCTTCGACGACGGTCACGTCGCGCTTCCAATCGACGTTGCCCAGGACGCGCCACGCCACTTCATTCAAATCGTGCACGTTGACATTTTCATCGACCACTACGATGGCTTTGGTCAACATCATCAAACCCAGGCCCCAAATGCCGAACATCACTTTCTGCGGATGACCGGGAAAGCGCTTCTTGATCGAAACGATCACCAGGTTATGAAAGATGCCCTCGGCGGGCATATTGTAATCGACCACTTCGCCGAGGAAGAGTTTGAGCAAGGGTAAGAAGAGTCGTTCCGTCGCTTTGCCCATCCAGTAATCTTCCATCGGCGGCTTGCCAACGATCGTCGTCGGATAGATCGCATCGTTGCGATGCGTAATCGCCGTGACGTGAAAGACCGGGAAACGATCGGCGGGCGTGTAGAAGCCGGTGTGATCGCCGAAGGGACCTTCAAGTTCATGCTCATTCGGATCGACGTAGCCTTCGATCACGATCTCGGCGTTGGCGGGCGCTTCGATCGGCTGCGTCACGCATCTAACGAACTCGACCGGCTTACTGCGCAGATAACCGGCCAGCAAATACTCGTCGATGTTGGGCGGCAGCGGCGCGGACGCCGCCCAGATTGCCGCTGGATCGCCGCCGAGTGCGATCACGCACGGGATGCGCGGCCTCTTCGTTTCCTGCGCCACACGCTCGTGCTCGGCGCCGCCTTTGTGGCGCTGCCAGTGCATCATCAAGGTACGATCATCTTTGACTTGCAATCGATACATGCCAACGTTGCGGATATTTGTGATCGGGTCGCGCGTAATCACTTGTGGCAGCGTGATGTAACGTCCGCCGTCGAGCGGCCAGCACTTGAGGATCGGCAATTTCGAAAGCGAAATCTGATCGGTGATAACGACTTCTTGAACAGGCGCTTTGTTCACGATCTTCGGCCCCAGCCCAATCGATTGCAGCACACCGAGCAGATCGCGTCCGCGCCCGATCGCCGCGCCAAGTCCCTGCGGCAGTTT
>JADGQE010000469.1 GCA_017882055.1 Thermoflexales bacterium | reverse complement strand
GGTCGGGGCTGACGTGCTAGCGGCATTGATCGATCTGGGCCGGCTGATCAAAATCGGCGAAGACGTGCTGTTGCTGCCGGAGACCTATCAAGCCGCCGTTGAAAAAATCAAGGATCACTTGCAAGCCGGCAAAACCATCACGGTGGCCCAGGTGCGTGACCTGTTCAAGACCAGCCGCAAGTACGCACTGGCGCTGATGGAATACCTCGACGCCCACGGCGTGACCAAACGCATCGGTGATGAGCGGGTGTTGATTAAGTGAGTGCATCTCGGAACGTAGCCGGGCGCTTGATTGCCCGTCACTGAAAATTGGATAAACCTTCATCAGGAGACAATTTCATGAATCTCAGAAGTTCGAAGCGCGAATTGTCCTATGTCATTGGAGTGTGTATTTTAATCATCGTGATCTCAGCTTGCAGCTTCACGGCAACACTCACGCCCGCGACTTCAGTGCCGACGGCCGCGCCATCACCCAGGCCACCCACCACCGCACCGACCATGCCCCCTGCGGCCACATCGACCGCAACACCAACCGCGTTACCGCCAACTTCAGCGCCAACGGCGGCTCCGCCAGCAGCGGCTGTGTCCTTCGGCCCGGCCAGCTTCAGTTACGATCTCTCGATCGCCAGCGCAATGACTACCACTCACATCGCCGGGCAGAATCCAGGCGGCGATACGCCGGACTGGGGTATCTTCCCTGATTACGATGAGTATAACTTCGTGGGTTATCCATCCAAGAATACGTATCACAAACCGCGAATCGAGATTTATCCTGTAGCCGAATATGAGCAGATCAATCCCGGTGCGAAAGATGTAATCGAAAGCCTGAAGAAACTATTGGCCGACAAGCCCGCTTCGCCGGACCAGCTGCCCCTGCTGCCGCTCTTCAATGCCGCACAGATTTTCCATGCGCAACTGCAATACCTGTCGTTCCAGACGGGCCAGGGCGTGCGCTTCATCAGCCAATATGATCAAGCGCCTCTGCCGATCAACAATCTGGAAGTTTTCTATACCTTTCAGGGTTTGACAGCTGACGGCAAATACTACATTACCGCGCTATTGCCAGTTTCAACCGGCATTCTGCCCGACTCCGACCAGGTCACGCCGGCGGTGCAACAACAGTTGGACGATTTTCCAGCGTATTTGAAAGACGTGACACAGCAGCTGAACGACTTGAAGCCGCAAGACTTCACGCCGAATCTAAGTCGGCTGGATGCCATGGTTCAATCATTGAGCGTGAAATAACGCTGCCGCTCATGACTGAACGGCAGCGGCAGACAAGCATTCAATTTTGGATCGGCGGGGGCTAAACGCGAAGCCCGGAAAATTCAGGCGCTCGCCGGAGGCAAGGCCAGGCCGACGCGTGACGCCAGATCACGCAATTGGCCGAAGCTAATCGGTTTGATCAAAGCCAGATCGACCTGATCCCGAAGCGCATCGCCCATGACCGGATCGGCGGTGGCGATGATGACTTTGGTTCGGGCCAATCGCGGAGTGGCTCGAATTTGCTTCAGGATGCCCATGCCCGATACATTGGGTAGATGCAAATCAAGCACCACCAGGTCGGGCGTGACGGCGGCCAGCCGGGTAATGGCTTTGTCGCCGGCGTGGATGATTTCCGTGTCAAAATGGGCCGCTTGCAGGGCCTCGGCAAAAATGACCGATAGATCTTCATCGTCTTCAATAATAAAAGCCAGTGGTTTGCTCACGCGGTCTTCTCCCCAGGCATGTGAACCATCAGCGGCAGAGTGACTGCAAACGTGCTGCCCTGCCCCACCTGGCTCGACAGACTGATTTCGCCCCCCATCAACACAACCAACTGTTTCACAATCGACAACCCCAGCCCAAACCCGGCATGTTGCCGCGTGGGTGTGCCATTGACCTGCCGGAACGATTCGAAGAGGTAGGGCTGCTCGTTAGCCGGGATGCCGATGCCGGTATCCGTGACGGCCAGCCGCCAGTATCCCGCAGCGGGCCGGCTGATGTCCACCCGGATACTGCCCTTTTCCGTGAATTTGAGGGAGTTGGTCACGAAGTTGATCAGGATCTGCAGCAGACGCTGTGGATCGCCCACCACCTGCGCGGGCACATCCTCTGCAATCCGCGTGATCAACTCCAGTCCTTTGGCCTTGACCTGTTCACTCACCACCGGCAGCAGCTCATCGATCAGCGCCGCAGCCGGTGAAAACGCGCTGAGCCGCAACATCATCTTGCCCGCTTCCAGCTGCGCACGATCCAGCAAATCGTTCACCAGGCTGAGCAGGCGCTTGGCATTGACATGCAGGCGGCCGATCACCCCGACCTGCTTCTCATTGAGCGTTCCGTAGACGGACTCACGCAGCATCTCACTATAACCGATGATGGCGCTGAGCGGTGTGCGCAGTTCGTGCGACACCATCGAGACGAAGGCGCTCTTCATGCGCTCGAGTTCGGCTTCCCTGGTAAAGTCACGGAAGACGGCGACGATGCCGGAGGTGCCTTCGCCGCTCATTTGAACCGGCGCGAAGCTGGCCGAGACCGTCTTACTGCCCCACTGGAATTTGAGGTTGGGCATGCGCTGCGTGTTGTCGCCGAGCTCCGCCCTGCCCTCCATGAGTTCACCGAGGGTGTAACCGAGCAGCCTGTCCTGGGACCGATCGAGCAGCTGGCTGATGGCGGGATTGGTGACCGACGCCTTGCCCGATTCGTCAAACACAATCACGCCGTCGGCGATGCTTTCCAGAATGGCGTGGCTCTTGCCGGATTCGAGCTGAACGTTGATCAATGCCTCGGCCACCTCTTTAGTCCGGTCGGCCACCCGGCGATCGAGCTCTTGATTGAGCTGATCGAGTTCCTGATTGGCTTT
>JADGQE010000468.1 GCA_017882055.1 Thermoflexales bacterium | reverse complement strand
CGGATGGCGCGGTACGGCGAGATGGCCGCGGCGATGGCGACCACGCCGTTGCGCGTCAGCACTTCGCATACCCAGCCGATGCGGCGAATGTTGGTGTCGCGATCTTCCTTGCTGAAGCCCAGACCCTTTGAGAGGTTGGTCCGGACGACATCGCCGTCCAGCACTTCGACCCGTTGGCCGCGAGTCCGCAGCTCCTTCTCCAGAATAGCCGACAGAGTTGATTTCCCCGCGCCGGACAGTCCCGTAAACCATAGCGTGCAACCACTTTCCTGATTCAGTCCCATTGTTATTCGAGTATCCTTTTCCTTGATTTGAGTTTGAGAAACCTGGCTGCCAGAAGGAGCCAGGTTATTAGTCTTGAATAGCTTTGCCTTGCATGTCTGCCGGTATCGCTAAGCCCATGCGATCGAGAATCGTCGGCGCAATATCCATGATGTGCGCCCGGATGCGTTGGCCGCTGCCGGGCCGATCGGGATCGTGCAGGATAAAGATGCCGTCGCGGGCGTGATTGGCATCGTCTGGCCCGGTGTCGTTTTCGATCGTGTAGATGCTGTCGAGGCCCAGCGAGCCGACCGCCCGCCAGGACAGATCGCCGAAGTAGACGATCAGATCGGGCGCGATATTGTTGACGGTGTGATAGATCTCTTCCGGCTTATAAACTTTGGTGCCGAGCTCCTCACCCTGGGGTCCGCAAATCGAGGCGAGTTTGCGCGCCAGTTCAGTGCGTTCGCGTTCGTAATCGGCCTGCGGGATGAGGCCGTCAGGCTCGCGCCCTGCCACATTCAAGAAGATGCGTCCATAGTAGCCGCCCGATCCCCAGGCTTTGGTGCGGCTCCAATCGACTTTGACTTTTTCAAAGGGCGTGACGCTCGCCGGTAATTCTTGTTGCAGGGTCAGATATCCTTCGCGCTGCAGCCACTCGTTGACGGCCAGCCCGCCGGCCATGCGCCTGGCGCCGTGATCGGATACGACCAGTACGACCGTGTCCTGCGGCAGCCGCGCCAGCACTTCGCCGATCAATTGATCGAGCCGGACGTAGTAATCGTGAATGGCATTGACGTATTTGCCGCCCGGTTCGAATTTCCAGTGATCGGGATCGGTGGTGCTCCACAGGCCGTGATGGATGCGATCAACGCCCATCTCGACAAACATGAAGAAGTCCCACGGTTTCTGCATCAACCGCTGGATGACCACAAAGTGCTGCTCGGTCATCGCGTAGATCTGGCGCAGCAAAAAATCTTTGTCGTCGGTGCGGAACTGCGGCACGTCCACCTGGTATTCGCCGACCCATTCGGCGATTTCTTTGCGCAGCTCGGCGGGATACGTGTAGTTGCCGCGCGTGCTGGTTGTCAGGAAACAGCCGACCAGACAACCGTTGACCGGTCGCGGCGGGAAGGTGCCCGGCACGCCGACGACGTTGACCTGCTTGCCGAATTTGCCTATGACATCCCAGACGCGATCGACTTTAACCGCGTCACCCATCGCGATCGACATTTTGTCGTAAGAGTAGTCGGCGCGATTTCGAAAACCATAGATGCCCAGCGTGCCCGGATCTTTACTGGACGTCATCACGCTCCAGGCCGGAACGGTGATGGCCGGGATGCACGATTCCAGTTCACCGAAAACACCGTGGCTCATCAAGCGATTGAGGTTGGGCAGATCGCTGCGCCAGCGATCGAAGACCAGCTGCGGCGTCGCGCAGTCCAGTCCAATCACAAATACTTTTCGATCGCGGCTCAGGCTCATGGGTCTCGGCCTACTTCTGGCCGTTGCCGTTTTGCCAGCCGGGGAGGCCCTTTAAGCCGTCGATCAGCACCTGGCCGACTTCGGGCCGGGTAAATTCGGGCGGCAGGGCTTCACCGGCACTCAGGCGCCGGCGGACTTCGGTGCCGCTGAAGGCCAGTTGATAAGACGCATCATGCGGGCAGGTCTTGGACGAAACGATCGCGCCGCACTTCTTGCAGAAGAACGTGTTTTCAAAGAACAGGGGCGTGATGCCCAGTTCTTCCGGCGTGAAGTTTTCAAAAATCTTCTGCGCATCATAAGTGCCGTAATAGTTGCCGACGCCGGCATGATCGCGCCCGACGATGAAATGCGTGCAGCCGTAATTCTTGCGGTTGAGCGCGTGGAAGATCGCTTCACGCGGCCCGGCATAGCGCATCGCCGCCGGAAAAACGCTGAGCAGCACGCGGTTCGCCGGATAGTAATTGTCGAGCAGCGTTTGATAAGCCTTCATGCGCACATCGGCCGGAATGTCATCCGATTTGGTTTCGCCGACCAACGGATGTAATAACAGGCCATCGACCATCTCCATGGCGACTTTCTGGATGTATTCGTGCGAGCGGTGAACGGGGTTGCGCGTCTGGAAACCGACGATCGTCTTCCAGCCGCGCTCGGCGAACACCCAGCGCGTCTCGGCCGGCGTGCGACGGAATTCCATGAAGGGTCGATTGGTGGGCAGATCGATCACATCGATCGGGCCGCCCAACAACACCTCGCCCTGCTGGTACAAGCGCGCCACGCCGGGATGCTTGTCTTCCTCGGTTCGGAAAACCTCGCGCGCTTCGCGCCGCTTATCGTATTCGAACTTTTCCTCGACGGTCATGATGGCCAGGATGTGACCATCGGGTTCGCTCAAGGCCACTTTCTGGCCTTCGTGAATCCGATCGGCCTGTTCGCGATCGACTGGCAGCGTAATCGGAACGCTCCAGACGTTGCCGTCGGCCAGACGCATTTCATTGACCACCCGGCGATAATCAGCGCGCGTCAGAAAGCCGGTTAGCGGGGAATAGGCCCCGATGGCGAGCAGCTCGACATCGCTAATCGACAACGGGCTGAGCATGATCTGTGG
>JADGQE010000117.1 GCA_017882055.1 Thermoflexales bacterium | reverse complement strand
CCGCCTTTGAGATGCGAACGATCGGCGGGGTCTCCTCCTCGACCGAGTCAGGGTCGTTCGGCTGCCGTTGATATTGTAGTAAGCGCATCGAAAAGATTGAGGGACAAACATGTCGAGCATATTTAACTTTGCAAATCTGCTGCTATACGGTGTCCCGCTGTTGTGCGCCGCGATCGTGATGATCTTGTTGATCTCCGCAGTGGTGCTGAAGGTGCGAACCGCCGGCGCGAAGAGCTGGCCTCAAACGCCGGGCGCGGTCGTGTCGGCGCTGATCGAGCAGCAAAACGACGAGGGGACCCTGAACTATCGGCCGCTCATCGCCTATCAATATCAAGTGAACGGGCGCGCGTATCAAAGCGATCACCTGGCGTTTGGCAGGCAGACGAGCTGGCAGTAGGGCGAGCGCGGACAGCGTCGGGTGATCGAACACGTCCGGCAATACCCTGTCAACGGTGCAGTGACGGCGCACTACAACCCATCGAATCCAGCCGATGCCGTGCTCGAAGTCCACACCACCGGCTTCAGCAGTTTGATCGGCGTGGCAATCGTGTTGGGCATCATTGGCGCAGGTTGGTGGTTGGGAGCCAACTGGCTCAGTCGGCAATAAAAGTTGCCGAAAAAAATTTAGATGATTGAAGTATGCCTGAGGAGGCACATAATGAAACACAAATTATTGTTTGTCACACTATGAGAATGGCTGGTCCCCCTTCGCGTTGCTGCGGGGGTGAGGCAGGCTGAGCAGTTGCCTGCGGGGACCATGTGCCTCGGCCTTACCATTTGATTAACACCCATATAAGGAAACATCATGAAACATCTTCGATTGACCATTGTTCTGTGCGTTTCGATCATGCTGGTGGTGCTGCTCGCTTCCCGATCGGCTTTGGCCGCCCCGACGTTCGGCACGATCACCATCAACAGCACCGCCGATACGAACACATCCGATAGCGTGCTCACGTTGCGCGAAGCGCTGCTCATCGCGCGCGGCGGCACGGGCACCGTCAGCGAGACGATTGATTTGACCGATATGCATTAAAAAAGCGCAAACCCTCTCAAGTCCTACCTCGACTGAGACCTCGCAGGTCGCACCGGCCTGCGAGGTCGATCATCTTCGAACGACGCTGCGCAGCGAGCTTAACGGCCAGAGTTGCTCCGACTCCTGCCGTTTTTGATTGCAGCTTCAGCCTGAAGGTGTGCTACAATCTTGAGCAACATCACGATCGGCGGCAGGACCTCATCGCTGGTCATTGCAAGGCGCAATCTTGCTGGCCGGCGGTCAGATCAGACGGCAATTACCCAATGATCTGTTGCCACTTCATTCTTGCGTGTCCGAACTAGAGCGGTTTCCGAGTTGATTTACAGTGTCACCCCGAGCATAGCGAGGGGTCTCTACGACAAGTGGTAGAGATTCCGCCCATGTCCGGCGCAGTGCGCCGGTGGGCCGCCAGGCGTCGCTACGCTCGGAATGACACGTCCGTAAACGAAATTGGAATTTGCTATAGTGGTTGGATTATGACCGTTTTTCTCTTTGTAACGGATGTATCATTTCTGGCGCATTCGCCCGATGCTAGAGCAGAAATGCAGGAAGCATTCGATAATGACGAGAACATCAAAGAGCTTCGGGCGACTATGCAGCAATACCTTGATAAAGGGGCAGAAGCTCTTGATACAAGAGAACTGCGGGAAAAGTTACAGAACGAGTGATGCCGCCCACCGATGAGGTGCAAAGTCAAGAGGCAAACAGGGCGTCAACGAATCAACACCGAATCAGCGAATAGCCAGTGCCGCCGACACCTTCGGCCAGTTGCGTGAGTTGAGCATCAGTTTTGGATTTGACACTCCATTCGGCCGAGGAGCGCGTCTCGTCTGAGGAGATTGCGCAGCGGCAGAGTATTCCGTCGGCCTTCCTCACTAAAATTGTTGCCCGCCTGGCCGCAGCGGATCTGGTCCAAACTCAGCGCGGCGTGAATGGCGGCATTCGTCTCGCTCGGCCGGCCGGCGAGATCACACTGTTGCAAGTCGTCGAAGCCATTGATGGGCCGATCACGTTCAACCGGTGTAACCGCCGTCCGAGTGAGTGTGCACGCGATCGGACGCAGGTGACGACTGAGCCCAATCGATTAGCTATTCCGCTGTTTGAGGTATTGCCTATTGCACGGACCTCATCGAAGAAATGAGGAGACTCATTGCGCGGGGAGATTAAATCAGGAGGGAATCGATGGATGCAGTCGCTTTAGCTCGTCTTCAGTTTGCGATCACGACGGTGTATCATTTTTTCTTTGTCCCGCTCACGTTGGGACTGTCGATGTTGGTGGCCATCATGCAGACCATTTACTATCGCACCGGCAACGACGTTTACAAACAGATGACCAGGTTTTGGGGCAAGCTGTTTCTGATCAACTTTGCGATGGGGGTGGTCACCGGCATCGTGCAGGAATTTCAGTTCGGCATGAACTGGTCGGAATATTCGCGCTTCGTCGGCGACATCTTCGGCGCGCCGCTGGCGATCGAAGCGCTGCTGGCCTTCTTCGTCGAATCGACTTTCCTGGGCGTATGGTTTTTTGGCTGGGATAAAATTTCCAAACGAATGCACTTAGCCGCGATCTGGCTGGTGGCGCTGGCGGCGAATCTATCGGCGTTATGGATCTTGATTGCCAACTCGTTCATGCAGGAACCGGTCGGTTATACGTTGAATACGGTAACCGGTCGGGCGGAGATGACGGATTTCCTGGCGCTGATCCGCAATCCCAATGTCTGGGTTCAATGGCCGCACGTTTTTGCTTCCGGCCTGACGACGGCTGCCTTCTTCATTTTGGGGGTTAGTGCCTGGCACCTTTTGCGCAAGACGAACCCAGACTTCTTCAAACGATCGGTGCAGGTGGGCATCGTCGCTGCGCTGATTGGCATACTGGGCGTCATCGTCGTCGGACATCAGCAAGCGCAGCACATGGTGCAGACCCAGCCGATGAAGATGGCCGCGGCCGAAGGCTTATACAAGTCGGAAGACCCGGCTTCGTTTTCGTTGATTACGATCGGGACGTTGGATGGCCGCAGCGAAGTGTTCTCGATCCGCTTGCCGGCACTGCTTAGCCTGTTGGCTTACAACCAGTTCACAGGCAAAGTAGAGGGTATCAATGATCTGCAAGCGGCGTATCAACAGCAGTATGGCCCCGGCGATTACCTGCCGCCTGTGCCGCTCATCTATTGGAACTTCCGTGTAATGGTCGGTGCGGGCTTCTTGATGCTGTTCCTCGCGTTGCTCGGGCTGTATCTGTTGTTGAAAAACAAATTCGAAAACAGCCCGCGCTTCTTGAAAATTCTGATCCCGGTGATTTTGCTGCCGTATCTTGCCAATTCAAGCGGCTGGTTGATGACCGAACTGGGTCGCCAGCCCTGGATTGTATTTGGCTTGATGAAGACCGAGGCGGGCGTTTCCACGGCGGTAGCCGCAAGTTCGGTGCTGCTCACGGTGGTGCTGTTTACGGCCGTCTATGGTGCGCTGATGGTCGTGACCCTCTATTTGCTGCGCAAGTATGCCAGGACCGATCCGGTTAAAGACGCGCTGCCCGTTGGCGCTTACTGAGGAATGGAGGATCAATCATGGATGTTGAATTCCTGAGAACACTCTGGTTCATTTTGATCGCCGTGCTGTTTACGGGCTTCTTCTTTCTGGAAGGCTTCGATTACGGCGTGGGTATTCTGTTGCCGTTCGTCGCGAAAGACGATATCGATCGACGCGTCGTGATCAACACGATTGGCCCATTCTGGGATGGCAACGAAGTCTGGCTGCTGACGGCGGGCGGCGCGATCTTCGCCGCGTTTCCAAATTGGTATGCCACGATGTTCAGCAGTTTCTATCTGGCGCTGGCGCTGATGTTGGTGGCGCTGATTATGCGCGGCGTCGCCTTCGAGTTTCGCAGCAAAGATGCCCGTCCCAAGTGGCGTAGCTTCTGGGACTGGGCGATCTTCTTCGGCAGTTTCGTGCCGGCGTTGTTGTGGGGCGTGGCGCTGACGAATTTGCTGCAAGGCTTGCCCATCGATGCGAAGATGCAATACACCGGCGACTTCTTCACGTTGCTCAGCCCTTACACGCTGATCGGTGGTGTGTTCTCGCTGTCACTGTTGACGCTGCATGGCGCGGTCTTCTTGAGCATGAAGGCCGAAGGCTTGGTGGCCGATCGGGCTAATGCGATTGCGAGCAAGCTGTGGCTGCCCGCTGTCGTTATCCTTGGCATGACGATCTTCGCCAGCGATGTGTGGACAGATATGTTCAAGAAGCTGGGCGTCAATCCCGGCGTCATTCCGTTGACGGGCATCGCTACACTGCTGGCTAGTGGCTGGTTCATTCGCACTAAACACAACGGCTGGGCCTTCATCATGACGGGCGTGACGATCGCCACCAGCGTGATTACGATCTTCATGACGCTCTTCCCGCGGGTGATGATCTCCAGCACAAATGCCGCCTACAGTCTGACGATCGATAATGCCTCGTCGACGCCGTACACGCTGTCGGTGATGACGGTGGTGGCGGTGATCTTTGTGCCGATCGTGCTGGTGTATCAAGGCTGGACGTACTACACCTTCCGCAAGCGCGTCACGCGGCAGTCGGTTCAATCTTAACGTCGTCCGCAGTCAAGGGGGTTTTTAGATGAGGCGGAGTGTGTTACACTCTGCCTCATCTCGTTTGAGGTGAGGCCATGCCATCCAAACGTAAATTCCGTTCCGACATCGTCCGATTGATCGTCACCACGCGCGAGCGATTTCCGCACACGCCCGGATTGACGATTGCCATGCGGCGCTTGATCTGGCGCTACGCCGCTGAAGCAGAAGCCGCGACACGGAAACGCCGCAAGCGCCGCGCAAAGAAATCAGCCAGGGGGCAATGACGATGCGCAGCCATCAATCGACGGGCGGCTTTATGCATAGTTTGCGCTACAAGTTGATCAACTGGTATCCGCCATTGTTGGGTGCGGGCATCCATGTGCTGCATCGCGAATCGGACGAGCACACGATTAAGGTGCGCATGAAGTTGACGCGGCTGAATATCAATGCGGTTGGCGTTCACTTCGGCGGCAGCCTATACGCCATGTGCGATCCGTTCTTCATGCTGATCCTGATGCAGCACCTTGGCAGAGACTATATTGTCTGGGACAAAGCCGCGTCGATTCAGTTTGTGAAGCCGGGCAAAGGCACGGTCTTCGCGACGTTTCACGTTCCGCCCGAAACGATCGCTGAGATTCGCGCGCAAGCCGATCGGGGTGAGAAGCTCGAGCCGGTGTTCAGCGTCAATGTGGTCGACGCGCAGGGTGAAATCATCGCGCAGGTGGAAAAGCGGCTGTATGTGCGGAAGAAGAAACAGACCTAGCCTCGCAGGTGTTTCATTGTGAGGCTTTGGGCTAAATCTGATTCATAGACGATTGGAGATAACAACGATCTTGTCAAAACTATGGGTGCTGCTAAAAACAGATGCGATGCGTGGAACGCTGGCGTACTATCTGCTGTTCGTTTGTATGGGACTGGGCATGGGAATGCTGGGCCCCACTTTGCCCTCGCTGGCTGAGCAAACACAAACCCGCGTGGGCCAGCTAGGCTCGTTGTTTCTGGCCGGATCGATCGGCGTTGTGGCGGGGGTGATGTTGGGCGGACGCTTGTTCGATCGAGTGCGGGGACATCCTGCCCTGGGCGTGGCGCAATTGATCTCGGCCGCGTCTGTCCTGTTTGTCCCGCTTATCCCATCATTCTGGTTACTGATGGTGGTCCTGGCCTTTAAGGGCGCAGCGGATGGCTTCATTAACGCCGGGGCGAACACACTGCTGGTCTGGACGCACAAGGACAAGAGCAGCCCGTACATGAATGGGCTGCATTTCTTCTTTGGACTGGGCGCGTTTCTGGCGCCGTTTCTCGTGGCGCAGGTGGTGGAAATTCAGGGCGGATATCGTTGGGCCTATTGGGCGCTGGCGGCGCTGGGCGCATTGGCTGCGCTGCGATTGCTGACGCTCAAACATAGTCCGCAGCCGCAGCACACCGAACAATCGAGCGCCGAGGAGGGCACGCGCGTTTATTATCCACTGGTGATCGCGGCGGCGTTGTTCTTGTTTTTCTACGTGGGCGCTGAACTGGCGTTCTCGGGCTGGATTTATACGTATGCCTTCACCCTCGAGCTGGCGAACGCGACGCTGGCGGCTTATCTGACTTCGGCCTTTTGGCTGTCGTTTACCATCGGCCGCTTGATCTCTATTCCATTGGCGATGCGCATCGCGCCGCAGCGGATGATCGGGGTCGCGCTGCTGGGCTGTCTGTCCATTCTCAGCGTGGCGTTGGTTCTACCGGCGAGCAGCACACTGGTGTGGATCATGGCGCCCGTGTTGGGCTTCTGCATGGGACCGATCTGGCCGAGCGGTTTTACGTTGGCTGGACGGTCGCTCAAATTGACAGCGCGCGTGAGCGGCATTATTTTGCTGGGCGATAGTTTTGGGGGCATGGTGCTGCCGTGGCTGGTAGGCCAAGTGCTGGATGTCACCGGCCCGCAGGCCCTGATCTATCTCGTCTTCGCCAGCCTGATCTTCAACTTGGCGGCCTTTGTGGCCATACTGCGCTTTCGCCAGACCGCGCCCGATCAAGCAGTGGTGGTCAGCGCGTCCTGAGTATGAAACTCGCTCGACTTAGAAGCGCAGGTGCTTCACCGTCAGGCCGTTGTTGATCAACTCGCGCAGTGAGTCGATGCCAATGCGCAAGTGCAGATCGGCATAGTCTTGCGTCACCTTTTGATCGCTGTCGGCGGTCTTGATGCCTTCCGGAATCATCGGTTGATCTGAAACCAGCAGCAGTGCGCCGGTCGGAATCTGATTGAAGAAGCCGGTGGTGAAAATCGTGGCCGTTTCCATGTCGATGGCCATGCAGCGCAATTGGCGCAGATATTCTTTGAACTTGTCGTCGTGTTCCCACACGCGGCGATTGGTCGTGTAAACCGTTCCAGTCCAGTAATCGCGGCTGAAGTTGCGGATGGTCGTGGAGATCGCTTTCTGCAGATTGAAGGCAGGCAGGGCCGGCACTTCGGGCGGAAAGTAGTCGTTGGAAGTGCCGTCGCCGCGGATGGCCGCGATCGGCAGGATGAGATCACCCAGTTGATTTTTGCGCTTCAAGCCGCCGCATTTGCCGAGAAACAGACAAGCCTTGGGTTCGATGCTGCTCAAGAGATCCATAATCGTCGCGGCGTTGGCGCTGCCCATGCCGAAGTTGATGAGGGTGATGCCATTGGCCGTCGCGTTCGGCATCGGTTTGTCTTCGCCGCAAATGGGCACGTTGTGCCACCTGGCAAACATGCGCAGGTAGTTGTCGAAGTTGACCAGCAGGATGTATTTGCCGAATTCATCGAGCGGTGTGCCGGTATAGCGCGGCAGCCAGTTGGCGACAATTTGCTCTTTGGTTTTCATTCGATGGCCTCGATCGCAGTGATGAGCGAATTATACTTGATGCTGTCCCCGGATGTTGAATGAAACTCGATCGGCGTCTGCTGCAACTCACTCAATCCGTTCGATGGGTTCTGGTGCTCACGCTTGCGCTGGGCTTTGGCGTGGGGTTGCTGATTGTGGCTCAGGCCCGCACGCTGAGCACCATCATCGATGCGGTCTTCCTCAAAGGCGCGACGCTCGACGGCGTAAGCCGCTTGCTGCTTATTTTTCTCGCCATCGTGGTGGCACGTGCGATTCTGGCGTGGGGCAGCGAAGTCGCCGCGTTTCAAGCCGCCGTGCGCGTGAAGACCGATCTGCGCGAGCGACTCTTCGATCATCTGCTGGCACTCGGCCCGGCGTATATCCGCGGCGAGCGTACCGGCGAACTGACGAATACCGTGGTCGAAGGCATCGAGGCGCTTGAAGCCTATTTCAGCCAGTATTTGCCGCAGCTCGTGTTAGCGGCGCTGGTTCCACTCACGATCCTCGTTTTTGTATTTCCACTCGATCTGTTATCCGGCCTTGTCTTGCTCGTCACGGCGCCGTTGATTCCGCTGTTCATGATCCTCATCGGCAAGGCCGCCGACGCGTTGACGCGCCGCCAGTACAAGTCGCTGAGTCTGTTGAGCGCGCACTTCCTCGACGTGCTGCAAGGCTTGACGACGTTGAAGATACTGGGCCGCAGCCGCAACCAGATCGAGACGATCGGCCAGGTCAGCGATCGCTTCCGTGAGGCGACGCTGAGTGTGCTGCGTGTCGCCTTCCTGTCGGCCTTCGCGCTCGAAATGATCGCAACCCTCAGCACCGCGATTGTGGCCGTGGAAGTTGGCCTGCGGTTGCTGTATAACAGCTTGAGTTTTGAGCAAGCCTTCTTTGTGCTGGTGCTCGCGCCCGATTTCTATTTGCCGCTGCGTTTGCTGGGCACGCGCTTTCACGCCGGCCTGTCGGGTGTGGCCGCGGCTCAACGCATCTTTGAAATACTGGAGACAGCGGACAGCAGTGGTCAGTCATCAGGCGTCAGCATTCAGCCATCCGTGGTCAATAGTCAGTGGTCGGTGATCAAATTCGATGAAGTCTACTATACCTACGACGATGAGTGTTCGGTGCTGAAAGGGATATCGTTTGAAATCAAAGCCGGGCAGAAAGTGGCGCTGATCGGGCCGACCGGCTCCGGCAAAAGCACCATTGCAAATTTGTTGCTGCGTTTCATCGAAGCCGAGCATGGGGAGATCGCCGTCGATGGTGTGCCGTTACACAGTCTCCCCGCCGACGAGTGGCGTAAGCAGATCGCATGGGTGCCGCAGCATCCGTATTTGTTCAATGAGACAGCGGCTGCCAACATTCGCCTGGCGCGCGCCGATGCGTCAATGGACGAGGTGATCCAGGCGGCGCAGCTCGCGCACGCCGACGAGTTCATTCGTGATTTGCCGCAAGGTTATGCGACCGTCATCGGCGAACGGGGCGCGCGGCTGAGCGGCGGGCAGGCGCAGCGCATCGCGTTAGCGCGTGCGTTCTTGAAGGATGCGCCGCTGCTGATCATGGACGAGGCGACGTCCAGCCTCGATGTTGAAAATGAAGCGTTGATTCAAGATGCGATCGATCGTCTTTTGCAGGCTCCGCGCCGCACCGCATTGATCATCACGCATCGCTTGAGCACCGTTACTCACGCCGATCAGATTGTGGTGCTGACTGAGGGTCGTGTGACCGAAGTTGGGACGCATGAATCGCTGTTGCAACGACAAGGTATCTATTCTCGACTCGTCTCTGTTGGACAAATGGGCCATGACTAGCCACGCAACACGTCACACATTCTTCCGCTTGCTTCAACTCGCCTCACCTTTCAAAAAGTGGATGCTGTTGTCCGTACTGCTCGGCACGTTGACGATTGGCAGCAGCATCGGTTTGATGGCGGCTGCGGCGTGGATCATCGCCAGTGCAGCACTGCATCCCTCGGTGGCCGATCTGGCAGTGGCAATTGTCGGCGTGCGCTTCTTCGGCATTGCGCGCGGCGTGTTCCGCTATCTGGAGCGACTGGTTTCGCATCACGTCAACTTCAGTTTATTGGCGCGGCTGCGGGTGTGGTTCTACACGGCAATCGAGCCGCTGGCCCCGGCGCGTTTAGCGCAGTATCGCAGCGGCGATTTGCTCAGCCGCATTGTCGGCGACATCGAGACGCTGCAAAACTTTTTCATCCGCGTGATTGCGCCGCCGATCGTGGCGCTGCTGATTGCGATAGGGATGGGCGTGTTTTTAGCGGCTTTTTCGCCTGCGATTGCGCTGGCCGTATTGGCCTGCATGGCGCTGGTCGGCGGGGTTGTGCCGATCGTCGTTCGGCGAATCAGTCGAGACGCGGGCCAGCAACTTGTACTGGTTCGATCCGAATTGAATACGCAGTTGATCGATGGGCTTCAGGGTGCCGCCGATCTGATTGCGTTTGGGCAGGCGCACCATCAAGCGGCGCGCGTCAAAACGCTGAGCCGCGAATTCGCCCGCTGGCAGAGCCGCATGGCCTCGATCACGGCCTTGCACAACGCCTGCGGTGCCCTGTTGACGAACCTGGCGCTGGGGGCGGTGCTGCTGATTGCGATCCCGCTGGTCAATGCGGCGCAGATCAAAGGCGTCGATCTGGCTGTGTTGGCGCTGGCAACATTGTCGAGTTTTGAAGGCGTGTTGGCGCTGCCGCTGGCGTTTCAGTATTTGGAAACGAATTTGCAGGCGGCCAATCGATTGTTTGAGATCGCCG
>JADGQE010000467.1 GCA_017882055.1 Thermoflexales bacterium | reverse complement strand
CAAAGCGCAGAGATTGAACCAAAATCTCCCTGCAATGAAACTGGCTCGCATTACACGTGAGGCAAAGACTCTACCTTCTCAGCGTGCCAGCCAACCGCCATCCACCGGCACGATTGCGCCGTGCATATACCCCTGCAGCGGCCGAAGCCAGGAACACGACGATGCCTCTCAAATCATCAGGGTGCCCCAGCGGCCCGCCGGAATGCGATCGAGAATCGATGCGGATCGATCGGGATCGGCGCGCCGAGCAGCGCCTGGTAGTTCTTCGGCGCGTTGATCGATAGAACGGCGTGGCCTGCTCAATACCTTCGCCAATTTTTGGCAAAGCACTCCGCAACCCTATATCTGGCGTTAAGAGTGCGACTCAACCACCAGACGCGGGGGTGAAATTGCAATTCAGGATTTTGGCGAAAGTATTGCTGCTTTGACGAATAGTTTTTGCGCGACGGATTTTTCAGGCATGATTTTTCCTTCCTCCAGACCGATCAATCTCGAATGTTAATCCGGCGGGGGCTTCCCTTCATTCCACCTTTCCTCCGCGTCGATGCTATAATCTCTGCTACACCATGCCTAAAACAAAACGCACTTCATCTAAGAACAACGGCGGGCCGCTCGGCTTCGAGGAGAAACTGTGGGCCGCTGCCGATAAGCTGCGCGGCCACATGGATGCCGCCGAATACAAACACGTCGTCCTCGGTTTGATTTTCCTCAAGTACATCTCCGATGCATTTGAAGAATGGCATGCTCGTCTCTTGAAGGAAGCCGCCGATCCGAAGAGTGAGTACTTCGTCAAAGAATCGAAGGCGCGCTATGAAGTCGCCGAAGATCGAGATGAGTACACCGCCGAAAATGTTTTCTGGGTTCCGCAAAAAGCGCGTTGGTCTTATCTGCAAGACAATGCCAAGCAGCCGACTATCGGCAAGATCATCGACGATGCGCTGACCGCGATCGAGAAAGAGAATCCAGTATTGAAGGGCGTGCTCGCCAAAGATTACGCCCGCCCGTCGCTCGATAAGCAGCGCCGCGTATTTCTTTGAAACGCCGTCCCAGCCCGCTGACAGTGTGACCTGTTTGCTCGCTGCTATTGCGATCAAGTGCGACAATATCCGCCCCGGCTTCGGCCAACCCGATCGCCATACTCTGCCCCAGGCCCTGGCTCGCGCCCGTGACTAAGGCCACTCGACCATCCAGGCGAAAGTTATCGAGAATCATAGTGCCGTCTCCATTAGTGTCCCAACGCTTTCAGCATCGGCACCGTGCGCCCTACCCAGCTCAACGTGGGATCATCGGCCGTGGCCTGGACGCGATGATTGCCCGCCAGCGCCCACAAATAATAGGTGGTGTAACCCGGCGCACTGACCACGGTGTGATAGCCCTTGGGCGCCATCAAAATCGTGTTGTCGCGCACCACATAGCCGGTATCGATTTCGTCGTTGTAGTAACGCGTCAGGCCAAAACCATCGGCGGGGCTGACCTTGAAGAAGTAGAGTTCTTCATGAAAGGCTTCACGCGGTAGATCCTCTTTTTCGTGCCGATGCGGCGGGTACGTGCTCCAGTTGCCCGATGGAGTATATGTTTCGCCGACAATGAGCCGCGCTGCGGGTAGATCAGGCTGGCCGGCCTGCGTGAGGATCTGATGATAGTTGCGCGAGAAGTTCGCCGCACCCCAGACCCCCGTCGTGATTTTCTCCGGCCCGATGACATAGGGCGCGATCTTTAGATCGCTGGGCGCGCTGACCAAACCGATCTCCAGCCGACCTTGCGCAGTGATCGTGTAGTTCGCGCCGCACGGCAAATACACGGAATGCGGTTTGCCATTGAAGACGTTAGGGCGTCCACCGACGTTGGCAAACGTCTGACCATCGACTACAAACGTTCCTTTGCTGCTCAGCAACACGGCCAAGTATTCGCGAGCGCTCGTCGTGCCGCTAAACGTTTCGCCGTCGCTTAAAATAAGATAGTTGAAATCGAGCAGCTTGAAAGGATTCGCCGGAACGCGATTCAGCCCCGCTTGACTCGGAACAGATTCAAAGTAAGACATGTGAGTTCTCCTGAGTGTGATTGACCTTTACATTATTTCTCGCCGCGTGCCTGCTGCACCCAACCCAGACACTGCGTCACTTTGTCGCGAATGCTATCGAGGTCACGCGCCTTCACGGCCTGCGCTGTGATGAGCTTACTGCCCAACCCGACCGCCGCAGCACCCGCTTTGATCCATGCGCCGATGCTGGCCTCGGTCGCATCCACGCCACCCGTCGGCAATAAGCGGTGCCAGGGACACGGCGCCATCACTGCACTGATGAAACTCGGCCCGCCCACAGCTTCGCCGGGAAAGATTTTGCAGATTTCCGCGCCCAGCTCTTCTGCGAGGGCGATTTCGGTTTCAGTCGCTGTGCCGGGGATATACAGTATTTTGCGCCGATTGCACAGCCTGGAAATTTCGGGATTCAAACTCGGTCCCACGATGAAGTTCGCGCCGCTGGCTAAATACAACGCAGCGGTTGGAGCATCCATGATTGAGCCAATGCCCAGCACCATCGATGGATCCGCTTTAGTAAAATGTTTGACCAGTTCTGTGAAGACGGGATAGGCTAGCTCACCACGATTGGTGAACTCGATCACGCGCGCCCCGCCCTGCGCGCAGGCGGTGATGATCTCGATCGCCGTGTCGATTTCACCGTTGTAAAACAACGGCACCAAGCCGACATCTAACAGCGTGTTGATGACTTCCAAACGCATAAAACGAGCCATGCTGCTTGTTCCTTTCACCGTCATTGCGAGATGACCATCCCTCAAGCGTGATGCGTGAGGGCAGAAACTTGCCGACCGCCGTGTCATTCCGAGGAGCGTTTTTTTGCGACGAGGAA
>JADGQE010000466.1 GCA_017882055.1 Thermoflexales bacterium | reverse complement strand
CTTAGCGACACCTGGTTCATCGCACGCGTGTACGTGGCCGCTCAGTACGTCACTGTCATCGCACCTGGCCCGCAGCCGACCGGCCCGGATGTGCCCGGCGGCTCACCCCTCACGCTGGCAGAATTGCAAGCGCTGTCGCTGATCCCGGCCAAGCTCTTGAAAGCATCGGCCAATGCCACACAAGCCGCGCTGACCGCCGCCCGCATCTGGAATAAATACGGCGGCTTGCTCGAACCGCTCGCCAACAAGATCGGCATCGATCCGGCCTGCGCGGTCGCCGTCGTCGCCATCGAATCGGGCGGCAGCGGCCTCGGGCCGGATGGCCGGATGATCATTCGTTTTGAGAATCATCTTTTCTGGTCCTACTGGGGCGAGGAAAATGCCGACGCCTACAACGCCCACTTCATATTTGATCAGACCACCTCGTGGAAAGGCCACCAGTATCGCGTCGATGCGAATTCGCCGTGGCAGAACGTGCATGCCAATCAAAGCAGCGAATGGGCGGCGCTCGGCCTGGCGCAGACGCTGAACGATCATGCCGCCAGGATGTCGATCAGCATGGGCCTTGTGCAAATTCTGGGTTCCAACGCCCGCACGATCGGCTATGCTTCGACTGAAGCGATGTTCGAAGCCTTCAGCGTCGACGAGCGTTTTCAGTTGCTCGGCTTTTTCAACTTCGTCAAAAATAATGAGACGCGACTGGCTGCCTTACAGCAGCAAGATTTCGTGGCCTTTGCGCGATCTTACAACGGCCCCGGCCAGCCCGATTACTATGGCGGCCTGATCAAAGGCGTGTTCGACGGCTATCATGCGCTGGTGACTGCGTGATCGTTGTTCGCGTGCCGGCAGCGTGTTATCATTGAATAGACTTTATCCGAAAAAACAGATTGGGACGCAGACACTTGCACCGCGCTGCGGATGCAGTGCAGGTGTGCACGCAGATAAAATGGATAAATCAGCCTGCATCTGCGCTCGTGATCCCGCTTAAAATCTACAAACAGGTCGTCACTCAATGCCTCTCGACAAAGCACTCTATCGCCAGGCCTACGAAGCCTATCGGCAGATGAATGAAGCCGAGGAGCGCTACCGCGTCCAACATGCAGGCCAGCTGCCGCCGCAAGAAGCCTGGCGGCAATTTGTTGATCTGTGGGAATTCGGCTGGCAAATGGGTCTTACGCCCAGCGACCGCCAACGCGAACAAAAGCTCACTGACCTGGCACATTATTACCAGCAAGTTCAACGACTGGAAATCTGGAGACGCGCACGTGGAAGAGCATCTTAAACCCGCACTCCGCCGAGCGATTGCCTGTCTGGAAAAAAATGGCTACCGGTATGCCGTCATAGGCGGCATCGCTTTGTCACAATGGGGAGTCGCGCGCTACACCCATGACGTGGATCTCAAAGTCCTCGTCCCCGACCTCGACTTCGATTCAGTCCGCGCTGCATTGCGCAGCGCCTTCCCCGAACGCGCCCGCCCCACTGCGCCTGATAACCCGTTCATCGTCGCCGCCAAAATCGACGGCGTCATCGTCGATTTTCTGCTGACGCTGCCCGGCTACGAGGAGCTGATCATCGAACACGCCGTGCAGCGCGATCTCGGTAACTGGTCAACCTGGATTTGCTCGGCAGAAGACCTGATCATTCAGAAAGTCGCGGCGGGGCGCAGCAAGGATTGGCTCGATGTCGAAGCGTTATTGATCGAACAGCACGGCAAGCTCGACGAAGCCTACATCGACGATTGGCTCACCCAGTTCGCCGAGGCGCTGGAGAAGCCAGAGATATTGACTGAGTATCAGCGTTTGCTGGCAAAAATCAAAGCCCTGGAGTGAACGCCTCCGCCGAGGGTTTTGGAATGACTGATGGAGACACAGAATGAGCGAAGATCCGCTTTTGTCGCAGATCAAAAGCCTCAATCATCAACGGCTGCACCTTATCTGGCAGGCCACTCAGGCTGGCGGCGATCTGAATGACGAGGACGCGCTGCTCGCTCAAATCATGCGCGAGCACCCCGAGTGGTATCCCATCTGGGAGCGGCTCGATCGATTGAGCGATGCCGAATTGGAAAAAGGCGGCGTGAATCCGGTCATGCATGTGATGGTGCACCAGACCATCATCAATCAGATCAATGGCGCGCTGCCCGCGGCCGGTGAAGTCTATCGGGGCCTGCTGGCTGCCGGAGTCGATCGACATGAAGCCATCCACCGGATCGGCACAGAGTTCATGGCAGGATTCTGGGAGGTGCTGCACGATCATCGCCTGTTTGACAAAGCGAAGTATCTCAAGAATTTGAAGCAACTGTTAGCTGCCGCGCCGCCTTCGCTGCATCGACGGCGGCCCCAACGCAGGCGCTAACACCCGAGGAATCGACGACCATGCTCACACTGATCAAGAATGGAACACTGATCACCGCGGCGGATACGATTCAGGCTGATCTATTGATCGACGGCGAGAAGATCGAGATCATCGGCCAGAACCTCAACACCGAAGGCGCAGCGGCGATCGATGCGACCGGTAAATACATCTTGCCCGGCGGCATCGACGTGCATACCCATCTCGAATTGCCTGTCGGCGTCACGGTCTCTTCCGATGATTTTTATACCGGCCACAAAGCCGCCGCCTTCGGCGGTACGACCACGCACATCGACTTTGCGATCCCCGAGCGGGGCCGGTCGCTGCGATCCGGCATCGAGACGTGGCATGCGAAAGCGGCGGGCAAAGCCGTGATCGACTACGCCTTCCACGCGAATCTGGTTGAAGTCAACGACGACATCGTGGCCGAGATTCCGTCGCTGATTGACGAAGGCGTGACCAGCATCAAGGCGCTGTTGGCTTACAAAGGTCGCTTGCAGATCGACGATACGGGCTTATT
>JADGQE010000465.1 GCA_017882055.1 Thermoflexales bacterium | reverse complement strand
TCAGCGGTTGGCGCTTAATCTGCCAGAGGCGATCGATCAGTATACGAAATTCATTCAAGCCTTCCCTCAATCGAAGCGATTATCGGATGCCTGGTTTGGGCTGGCCGAAGCGTATTTTTCGCAATCGAGCTGGTCCAAATCGATCGAGGCTTATCAAAAATATCTGAGCTTGCGTGGCGATCTGATCGCGGCATATGTGCAGGAACGCAGCGGCGACGCGTACATCCAGCTCAACGATTTGCCCGACGCGATGACGGCCTATCGCGCCGCCATCACTGCGGCGACGAGCAACACCGACATTGCCAGCCTGCGCGAGAAACTGGCGTTGACGTATCGGCTCATGAAGAACTTCAACGATGCATTGACCCAGTATGATGCGATCCTGTCCTTTGCACAGCAGCCAGCCTATCGGGCGCAGGTGATCTATCGGGCCGGGCAAACGCTCATCGATTCCGGCCAAACCGATGCGGGCTTCAAGCGTTTCGTCGAACTCGTCAACGCTTATCCTGATCGAAATGATGCCTATCAAGCCCTGGTCGCGCTGGTCAACGCCGGCGTCGAGGTGAACGAGTTTCAACGCGGCCTGGTCGATTACTATGCCACGCAGTACGAGGCCGCCATCGCCGCGTTTAATCGCTTTATCGCGGCGACGACGGATCATGGCAATGCGTATTACTACATCGGCCTGTCGTATCGCGGCGAAGGCAATATCCAGGCAGCGCTGAAGGCCTTCGATGAAATCATCAACCAACATCCCGAAGCTTCGCGCTGGGGGGATGCGTGGATCGAAAAAGCCAAAGCGCAGGTGATAGGCGGCGAGGTCGAAGGTGCGCTTGCCACTCTGCAAGCTCTCGTCAAGAAATATCCGACGGCACCTCAAGCGCCGACCGCGTTGTGGAACGCCGCCGGGTTTTTGGAAAGCAGCGGCGACTACCAGCGCGCGATCGATTTGAATCTGCAACTTCAAGCCGGCTATCCGAATGATGACAACGCTTCTGAAGCGTTGTTCGACGCCGGGCTGGATGCGTATCGCGTCACCCGCTATACCGTGGCCATCAGTTCATGGCAAACGCTGAGCAACACGTACCCGCTCAGCCAGTTGTATCCGGCGGCGTTGTTGTGGCAGGGCAAAGCCTTGCAGGCGACGAATCATCTGTCTAAAGCGACTGGCGTGCTGCAATTGGCGATGCAAGATTCGCAAAGCTACTATGGTTTGCGCGCCGCCGATGTGTTAAGCGGCACCAGTGGCTTGCCGCAAGTCCCGGCGCGGCTCGGCATCGATCCAGATGCCGGTCGGGCCGATGCGGAGAAGTGGCTGGCGAACTGGCTAACCGTGCCCGTTACATCCTTGCTCACGCTGCCGGCCGGCGTCACGTCCGATCCGCGTTTTCAACGCGGCGCGGAGTTCTGGCAGTTGCGTCAAACGGCGCAGGCCGTCGACGAATTCGAATCGGTGCGAGCCGCTAACGCAGGTGACGCGACGGCGTTGTATCCGCTGGCCATTTACTTTCGCAACATCGGGCTGTATCGATCGTCGATCTTGTGCGCCAGCGAAGTCATCGGTCTGTCGCCTGCTCATACGGCTGATCAAGCGCCGATCTTTTTAGCGCGCTTGCAGTATCCGATCTATTACGCCAACTTGATTCTGCCCGAGGCCAAAGCGCGGCAGATCGATCCACTCGTGATCTTCTCGCTGGTTCGACAGGAAAGCTTGTTCGAGGGCATGGCGACGTCGTCGGCGTATGCCAACGGCCTGATGCAGATCATTCCGGCCACGGGCGGGGAGATCGCCAATCGACTGCATTGGCCCAATTATCAACTCAGTGATCTGTACAGGCCGATGATCAGCGTCAAGTTCGGCGTGTATTATCTGGCCCTGCAGCGCGACGGCTTTGATGGCGACCTGATCGCGGCCTGGGCGGCTTACAACGGCGGGCCGGGCAATGCGGCACATTGGAAGCAAGTCGCCAATGGCGATGTCGATCTATTTGTCGAGGCTATTTCACTGGCCGAGACGCGGCTGTATATCGAGCGGCTGCGTGAGAACCTGGGGATATATCAGCGGTTGTATCGCTAAGACTGACGGCTGGTATCCGTTTACGGGAGCACTGTGGTACATCCTGCGGATGCACCATCGCAGGACACCGCACACCGCACTGCGCCCACGCAGTGGGTGCAAGTGTGTGTTCGATGTCTATCTGTTGCGTTATTTCGCTTCGAGGCTGATGTTCGTTGTCAAGGGGCCGTCTTCACGGCTGAGCAGCCCAGTACCATGCCGTGTCCGCCTACTCCTCCATATTGACATCGTAACCTCAGGCCGGAATCGAACACCGCTTCGACGATGTCAGTCAGTTCAGTGGAGGCCGGATCGGACTGAGCGCCATTCCAATAAAGTGTGTAGCTTGAAGTCAGTTGATTCCGATAAGGATATAAGAAGCTGACCCCCTCTGCCTGCAGGTCAATGACGGGCTGCCTAGCCCGGTCGATGGTCCAGGCTACATCGACGACGGGGTTACGAATGGGCGCGTTAATCACGGTGTCCGCCGCAAACGCGAATACACCGGCCAAAGGTAGACACCAGCACAGCGCCAGAGCTGATCGCCAGCCTGCTCGATGGGATCGCGTCGAGGCCTCCCACGCGCGTTCCACGAGAATCAACTGTAATAAGCCTACGAACAATCCAATCAATAAGCCGATTACCATGCTGATGCCGGTGAGTCCGACCGCAAATAAGTAGAAGGGGTGATTCGCTTCCGAAGCGCCGCTTAAGCTGGCGATCAGGTTTACGCCCTCATACGGAACATGACCTGCCACCCAGGCAATAGCGATACCCGCTGCGATCCAGATCAAAACGCTCACCAACGCCGATCGC
>JADGQE010000116.1 GCA_017882055.1 Thermoflexales bacterium | reverse complement strand
CGCCGCGCAGATCGCCGGGCGGTTTCGCCAGTCCCGATCGGACATGCTGGCTCAACTCCATACAGCTTCATCTTCTCTCTGGATTCGCGTCGGCCAACACAATGAGTTCGGGCCGGTCACGCTGCAACAACAGGTCAGTTACTTTGCCAAACACGAGCAGTGGCACATGGCACAGATCACACGCATCCGGCAAGCGCTGATCCGGTCCGAGTGATCGATGTGCGTGGGTGCCACGTCGATTGCCCGCAGAGCACGGCATTAGGCCAATCCTCGATTCTCGTGCTACACTATAAGTGGCTTTCGTTGACGCCGAGCTCACGCCGCATCAAATGCCTATTGAATCGGAGGTCGAAATGAAACGCTTGATCCTCACTGCCATCATCGCGCTCATGCTTGTAACCGCCTGCCAGTCGGAAACGCCGACACCGGCCGTAACGCCGACCGAAGTGGTGCAGGCGACATCCACCGATATCCCGGCCGTGGGTCCCATACCCTCTGCCACTCCAACTGTGATACCTACGGCCGAGCCGACTGAACCGGCGGTGCCAACCGCCGCGCCGACTCCGGCCGCCAACGAAGTGTGGGTGATTGCACCGAATGGCCTCAACCTTCGCACGGACGCAAAGACCACCGCCCCCATTAGCGTGACCTTATCGACGGGTCAACATTTGATTGCGATCGGATCGACCGTTGGCCCGGACAGCGGCGGCATTGCCTGGCAGCAGGTTCGTACGGATGACGGGAAAGTCGGCTGGGTTGCGTCAAGTGTTCAAGGCGTATCGACCTTGACGACCACGAAGCCTGGCACGACACCAACGCCGGCAGTCACAGCGACGGCTTCAACTACGGTCACGACAACGGGCGAAGCCTGGGTGAACTCGACCAACGGGCTGAATCTTCGAGCACAGTCGAAGACGACAGCCAACCTTGTTGTGACTTTGTTGAATGGCACTCATCTCACCACGCTCGGTGCGCCCGTTGGCCCCGACAGCGGCGGTATCACGTGGCAGGAAGTTCGCACCGACGCAGGGCAAACGGGTTGGGTCGCAACCGTGATTCAAGGCGCGCAAACGCTGACGACCACCAGGCCGGGCGGAGTAACGCCGACGGCCACTGCAACCGCAACGACGCCCGTGACGATTACCACAACGATCACATCCACGCCCGCCGCCTTGGCGGGCGATGTGTGGGTTAATGCCGACGGCTTGAACTTGCGTGCAGCTGCGAATATCACTGCCACCGTGATCGCCGTCTTAACCAATGGGCAGCATTTGACAACGACCGGTCCGCAAGCTGGCCCGGATAGTTCCGGCCTCATGTGGCAGCCGGTGCGTACTGACACCGGGCAAACGGGCTGGGTCGCTGCCCCGTCGCTGACCAACATCAATCCGACGGGAGCGACTGCCACGCCAGTACCGGGTTCGACCGGCGCTGGTACTGCGGCCGATTTGCTCAAGCGCATCAACGACTTACGCGCGAAGAACGGACTCACCGCTTACATTCTCAACACTGCGCTTTCAGCCGTAGCGCAAACACACAGCCAGTATATGGCCGACCACCACGACGTCACCTACACCGGCGCGGGTGGAACGACCGCCGCGCAGCGCATCACGGCCGCCGGTTACGGCAACGGCCAGCCAGCCGAAAGCATTTACGGTGGCGCCAGTCTGGATGCCGCATGGAATTTCTGGATCAATGATGCGGGGCATCTGGCCAATCTGCTCAACAAGACCAATACGGTTATTGGCATCGGCCTTGTCACGGATGCAGCCATCACCTACTTCACCGTTGACTTCGGCGTTCCAGCGCCCGGACGATAAGGATGACGCCGGTGTCCGATTGGGTTTTTAAGCGGGCACAACAATCCATCGAAAGAAGCAACGGCTCATCAGGTCGCAAGCATTGAGCGCATCCGTCATGATCGGCGCCACCTTGCGCCAACGCTATCGCATCGACGCCGAGCTCGGCACGGGCGGCACGAGCAAAGTTTACCGCGCGCATGACCTGCTGCTCGATCGCGATGTAGCCATCAAAGTCGTCGGCCACAACGGCCTGGGCAGCATGGGCCAGACGCAGTTACTGCGTGAAGCGCAGGCTGTATCTCGGCGCAACGACCCCAACATCGTCAGCGTCTACGCTGCCGGCGAAGTGGATGGCTTGCCCTTCATCGTCGTTGTTGGTTTCCGCATTTGTTGACACCCCACCTCCCGAAGGCTGCGCAACCTTCGGGAGGTTGTTTTGAATGATTGGCCGCTTAGCGACAACCATACCGAATTGCAAGCTTCTCTTTATCGCAGATAAAGTTATAGGTCGCGTCTATGGCGAGGGCGGCGACCCTGACAACTTTTCGCCCCGATAGTTCGTTGCTCTCCACGTACCGTCCTCCATTCGTGACAACGTCACGATAATGATCTGATGGGGCTCGGTTGGTGCGTTTGCTCGCCAGCGCTTAACGCCATTCCTGTGAAAACATTGGCAAAATCGGCCGCAGTCCTAATAATAGGTTAAGCTCTTTACTACGTTCTTTTAATGACAAAGCAGTATGATCAAACTAGAAAATTCAGTCAATCCAAGTGAGATTGGATCAATGGAGGTAATAAGATGAAATCCAGGTATTTGCTCATGACGATCGTCATGATTGTGGCGTTGGCGTTATCCGCGTGCAGCCCGGCGGCTCTGTCTGCCGCAATCAACACCGCCGCCGTGCCCAACACGGCAGTGGCATCCAGCTCGGCCCCGGCTGCCGCGCCCAACACGGCGGTGGCACCCAGCTCGGTCTCGGCTACAGCGCCAAACACGACCTCGAGAGTGCCCGCGCTGGGCAGCGTCGCCGACATGGAACAAACGTTGGAACAGATTTACGCACAAGTGAATCCGTCTGTCGTGCTCATTCAAGTGGTTGAAGGCCAATCGTCTTCAACCCAGGGTAGTCCGTTCTTTGGCAATCAGGCGCCATCGCAGCCGCAGCAGGCGTTAGGTTCCGGCTTCGTCTGGGATAAGGACGGACACATCGTGACGAATAATCACGTTGTCGCGGGCGCCACTAAGATCTCCGTCACTTTCTACGACGGCACTACTGTCCCGGCTACGGTCGTAGGCACCGACCCTGACAGCGATCTGGCTGTGGTGAAAGTTAATATGACAGCCGATCAGCTGCAGCCGGTTACCATGGGCGATTCAACCCAGGTCAAAGTCGGCCAGTTGTCGGTAGCAATTGGCAATCCTTTCGGGAACCAAAACAGTATGGCAGTTGGTTTCATTAGCGCGATCGCACGTTCACTGCCGGTCGATAACAGCAACGGACAAGGCTTATCGTACACCATTCCGGATATCATCCAGACCGATGCGCCGATCAATCCCGGCAACTCCGGCGGTGTATTAACCGACGATCAGGGGAAAGTGATTGGTGTGACCTCGGCCATCGATTCGCTGGTGCGCGCCTCGTCGGGTGTTGGTTTCGCCATCCCGGCCGCGATCGTGCAGAAGGTCATCCCAGAACTGATCAAGTCCGGCCACTTCGATCATACCTGGCTCGGCATTAGCGGCGGGTCGTTGATCCCGGAGTTGGCCACAGCGATGAATTTGAAGAGCGATCAACGCGGTGCGCTGATCAACCAGGTAACAGCCGGGGGTCCCGCAGAGAAAGCCGGACTGCACGGCAGCGATCAGCAGATCACGCTTGACGGGCAACCAGCGTCTGTCGGTGGCGATGTCATTATCGCCATTGACAGCCAGACCGTGAAGACCTTTGATGATTTGGTCTCATACCTGGCGAGCTCAACGCAAGTGAATCAGACCGTCACGTTGACGATCCTGCGTAACGGACAGCAGCAAACCCTTCAAGTCACGCTCGCCGCGCGGCCAAAATCGGACACGCAGCAACCGCAGCAATTGCAGCTGCCTCAGCCGTCGAATCCGAATCGCCGCGGTAACACCTCGGGCACGCCCTGGCTGGGCATTCAAGGCTTGACGATGTCCTCTGATATCGCAACGGCCATGAACCTGCCAGCCGATCAAGGCGGCGCGCTGATCGAGCAGGTCCAACCCGGCAGCCCGGCTGAACAGGCCGGCTTGCAGGGCAGCACCAAGTCGGTTACCATCAACGGACAGGATGTCATGGTCGGCGGTGATGTCGTCACCGCGATCGATCATCAGAATGTCACGGGGATGCAAGATTTGCAGACGGTTCTGCAGCAAGACAAAGTCGGCCAGAAAGTGACGCTGACGATCTTGCGAGACGGCAAGCAGCAGGCTGTAACTGTTACACTTGCGGCTCGACCGAGCATAACTCCGTAAATATAAAGAAACACACCTGCCAGGTCTTTTTAAGACCTGGCAGGTTTTTTGTTCAATTCACCATCTCGCATCCGTCGGTGAATATCGGCAACACGGAGGGACTAACTTCATAGCTGTCGCAGCTGCTTTTGCAGTGCCGGACGCCGCTTATATTTCTCTTTCGTCTTATCGAGATACGTCTGCCACTCTTGCAATTGGCTCAGCTGCTTATAAGCCTTCTTCGCCTTCTTCAACCAGTTGGCTGCAAGCGGATAGTTCTGGCTCTTTACTTCGGTCATCAACCGCTCGGCGTGTTTAAGGCTGATCTTCGCTACCCATTCGGGCCGATGTTTTATCACTGCATCGGCGACGAGTTCCGGTACCGTGTACCCCACATTCCGCCGCTCGGCGACTTCAATTGCTGCGTCCCAATCTTGCTCAAACAGTAGCACTTCGGCTAACGGCGTCTTTTCGTAAGATTTGTCTAACAGTTTCATGACCGTGGGACGCAGTCGCTTCCAGCCTGATCCGGCCAGCCGTTTCACGGTCTTGTACGTATCAAGTGAAGGATTATCTGCCAGCGCCGCCAGCCACGCGCGCAGCGCCTGCTTAGCACGCCCTTGTGTTTCTTCCAGCGCGCCCAACCACTGGCCCAACTGTGCTTTGGACCCTTTCAAGCGCAAACCGCGCTCGCCAATCGCCAACGCTTCGGCGATGTGCTTCTGCTCGCGCAAGCGTTCGGCCAATTGCCGCGCATCTTCCGCAGAGGCCAGATGTTTCTTCGCGTGCGTGACGGCCTCCGGTATCCGATCGAGCTCACACAGCTTCAGGGCATAGCGCACATGCTGGCCCGCGCTCAGGCACAACGCCAGATAGTCATCGATACGGCCCTGCCGTTCCAGCACATTGAGTTTGGCCGTGGTGAGCGTATCGCCATCAGCATACGACCACGCCTCCTCTTCATCATCGCCATACACTTCATCCCAATCTTCTTCAGCGTCATACTCATCCGCGTCTTCATCCTCGTCGTCCGCGTGGCCGGCTCGAGTCGATCGGGCCGCGCGCACAGGCCGATCGGACGTTGTCTCATCCAGGGCTTGCAGCCCAATCGCCACACCCTCTTCCAACCCATAATCGCGCAGTGGCGCCGCGAGTTTTTCCATACGCTGCCGCAATTTCTCACGCGCGACCGCGTTCAAGTCCAGACTCAAAATGACTTCTGCCAGCGGTAAACCCAGATCGGCCATGAAGCCGCCCAGTTCGCCGTTGGAATCGTCGATGTACTCGATGCCATGACCGGCTTCATCGGCTAAGGTCAGCAAAATCTCCAGCGCCGTTTCAGTATCGCCAGCCTCAAGAAACTTCCTGGCCGTGGTCAGCACGCCACGTAATTCATCAGCCAGCCCGCCGACATGCCAATAAGCTTCAGACATGCGCATCCCGTCGAGGCTGTGCATGACGTTGCGGATCTGCCGCCGATAAATTTCCACATCGACTTTCTTGCGTCTTTTCCTGGGCGACTTGCCTGATTTCGTCGGAACGGCCAACGCGGCTTCGACCCAATCGTAAAGTTCAGGTCGATCGCGCAGCAACCGGGTGATCAATGCAACTAAATCATCTCGATCGAGATCGGCCAGCAAATCGGCTGGCTCTTCCCGGATCGCGAATTCCTTCGGATGATGGATGTAGGTCAGCAGCAGCGCGACAATGTGTTTGCAGTAGCCGCCATATTCATAAGGACAGGTACAATCTGCGGAGACGATGCCGCCTTCGTCCAGCGTGACGCACACCTGGTAATATGGCGCAGATGTGCCCTCGCACTCGCCGCTCAACAGGTCGCCCTGAATGGAAGCGCCGGATATCGCGCCGTTATCATAGTATTCCTGCCCGCGTTCAAAACTCTGCGGGGATGCGCCCGCCCGCACGCTGGATTCAGTGAGCTTTGGCAAAGACATGCTGCACTCCTGTATCATTCGCATTCTATATTGCGATCAGGGCAATCATACTCCACGCAGCTGAGGATGACAAATGCAGCGCGGCCGCTCTCCGAACGATAAAATAGCAAGCCCCGCGATCGAAGGAGGTGAATCACGGGGCAACCTGCCGGCCTCTGCTTCCAATTCCCAATCTACCGCTTCAATTCGCCTCTGCGCCCGTCAACGAATACAAGTTGTACTCGCGACTCAGATCATGGCGGAACTGGCGGGTATACAGATTGTGGTAGTGCCCGTGCTGGCGCAGCAGTTCCGCGTGAGTGCCCATCTCGGCGATGCTGCCGTTTTCGATGACGAGGATGCGGTCGGCTCGCTTGATGGTCGAGAGACGGTGCGCGATGATGAAACTGGTACGGCCTTGCATCAACTGCTCCATGCCACGTTGAATCAACGCTTCCGTCAACGTATCGACTGAGCTCGTTGCCTCGTCCATGATGAAGATATCCGGCCTGGCCAGCACTGCGCGTGCCAGGCTAATCAACTGCTTCTGCCCGGTCGAGAGCAGGTTGCCACCTTCCCCGACCGGTTCCGCATAACCCTTTTCAAGCGTAACGATGAAATCGTGCGCCCCGGCCAACTTCGCCGCGGCTTCGATGTCTTCATCGCTCGCAGCGAGCCGGCCATAACGGATGTTCTCGCGAATCGAGCCGCTGAACAGGTGCGGCGTTTGCAGCACAATACCCAGGCGGGATTGAATGGCGTGCAGCGACAGCTCCGTGTAATCGCGTCCGCCGATGCGAACCGCGCCGCGCACCGGCTCGTAGAAGCGGCAGAGCAGATTCACGATCGTCGATTTGCCGCCGCCGGTCGGCCCGACCAGCGCGATCGTTTCACCGCGCTTCACCTTCAACGAGAAATCCGTCAGCACCGGCTTGCCGTCATCATACGTGAAGTCCACGTGGTCGAATTCGATGTCGCCGCGCAGCGTGCCGGGATCGATCGCGTTGGGCCGATCGACGACGTTCGGCACCGAATCGATCAGCGAGAAGACGCGCTCGGCCGAGGCAATCGCGTGCTGCAGTTCGGCATAGACGCGCGCTAAATCTTGAATCGGCCACAACATGAAAGTGACGTACGAGATAAAGGCTTGCAGTCCGCCAATCGTGAGGCCCGCCACCTGCACTTGCGAGCCGCCATACCAGATGATGCTGCCAATGGCCATCGCGCTGATGATCTGCACGATGGGCAGAAACAACGCCGACAGCCACGCAGCGCGGAAGCCGGCGCGGTACATCTGGCCGGTGAGTTGGCCGAATTCGCGCAAATTTTCTTCTTCGCGGCCCAACGCTTTAATCACGCGCACGCCGGTGATGTTCTCGTTGTACGCCCCTGTGATCTTGGAGTTGATCCTGCGCACATTGCGAAACTCGACGATGATCTTGCGCTTGAAGTAGACGGCCGTGACCAGTAGTATCGGAATGACCAACAGCACGATCAACGCGAGTTGCCAGTGAATGGCCAGCATGAACACGAACGAGCTGATAATGCTCAGCGCACCCGCGGCGGTGTCGAGCAGGCCCCACGTGATCAGTTCGGAGATGCGCACGGAATCGGACGTGACCCGCGACATGATCCAGCCGACCGGTGTCTTGCTGAAGTATGTCAGCGACAAAGCCTGCAGGTGATTGAACATCTGCTTGCGCAGATCATACTGAATGCGTTCACCCAGAATACCCGCCAGGTAAATGAAACCGAACACGCCTGCGGCTTGAAACAAGATCATCCCGGCATAGATGACGGCAATCTGGGTCAACGCCGCTGTATCACCCGCACTGATACCCTGATCGATGATCTGCTTGCGCAGGTAAGTAAAGTACGCATCCACCACGACGACGAACGTGACGCCGGCCAAAAACCCTGTCACCCACTTCCAGTACGGCCTGGTCTGCGCCAGAATTCGCCGCAGGGTCTGGCCATTGAACTGAGTCGTAAATTCTTCTTCTTCGAATTCGTATGCTTCTGCCATCGTTTTTCTTTCAACCACGGGTTACGTCGATGACACTAACTCTTCTGCGTGTTATCTGTGTAATCCGTGCTATCCGTGGTTACTTTTAAATCAATTCAGGCGCTGACTGCTGAACGCTGCCGATTTCCTTCTCCAACTCCACTTCAATCCGCGTCTGGATGTCGTAGATTTGCCGGTAGATACCGGGCTGTTCGATGAGTTCGGCGTGGGTGCCGCGCTGGACGATCTGGCCGTGATCCAGCACCAGGATCAGATCGGCATTCATCACGCTTTGAATGCGATGCGCGATGATGAAGGTGGTCCGGTTTATCATCAGGTGCTGCAGCGCGTCACGAATTTCCTCTTCGGTTTCGAGGTCAACCGACGAAGTTGAATCATCCAGAATGAGGATGCGTGGATTCTTCAACAGCGTGCGCGCCACCGCCACCCGCTGCTTCTGTCCGCCCGACAACGTCACGCCCTTCTCGCCCACCAGCGTGTTGTAGCCGTCGGGGAACGACACGATCACATCGTGGATCGCCGCCGCGCGCGCCGCCTGTTCGATTTCGGGCTGCGGCACCTGGCGGCCCACGCCATACGTGATGTTCTCGCGAATCGTCCGCGAGAAGAGGAACGGTTCTTGTTCGACGATGCCGATCTGCTGGCGCAGATACTTGCGCGGGTAGTGATTGAGTTCGACACCGTCGAGCGTGAGGTTGCCGCCGGTATATTCGTAAAAGCGCGGCAACAAGTTGACCAGCGTCGTCTTGCCCGAGCCGGTCGAGCCGAGCAGCGCCACCGCCTGGCCTGGCTCGCAACGAAACGAAACGTCTTTCAGTACCGGGCTATTCGCTTCGTATTCAAAGCCCACGTGGTTGAAGACAATCTCACCGCGCACGTTGTCTTTCGGCGCGACCCGGCCTTCCGTCAACGGCTCACGCGCTTCCTTGATGATTTCGATCACGCGGCCATACGAGACCAGCCCGGTTGACATCTGCACAATCAAGCGGCCGAGATTACGCATCGGCCAGATTAGCCACATGACCAGGCCCGCATAAGCCACGTAATCGCCTAACGTGATCGTGCCGGCGATCGTCATCTGCGCGCCGATCAAGTAACCGGCCAGCATCTGCGTGGCGCACAGAATATCGGTGATCGGCCAATACAGCGAGTGAATGATCAGCAGCCTGCGTCCGCGCCGGAACTTTTCCCAGTTCACTTTCTCGAACTTGTCGCGCTCATAAGCCTGCCGCGCAAAAGCCTTGACCACGCGCACGCCCGTGAGGTTTTCTTGCAGCGTCGTCGAAACGGCCGCTTCTTGTATTTGATGGGCCTCGTAGGCCCTGGAAATACGCCCGAAGAACCAGATGGAGACCACCAGAACGATCGGGACGATGACAATCGAGATCAACGCCAGGGGCGCGTTCAAGCTCAACAGCGCGATCAAGTTGATGACGAACAACAGCAGGATGCGCCCGGCGTTGATCGCCTGATCGGCGAAGAAGCGCCGGATCGCATCGACGTCCGAAGTTGAACGCTGGATCAATTCGCCGGTCTGCGCCTTATCGTGATACGTAAACGACAGGCGTTGAAGGTGATCGAACAGATAATCGCGCAGCCGCTGCACGATGCCTTCGGACGTGCGCGCCGCCAGGCGACCGCTGAAGAATGTAAACAGGCCTTCGATCAGGGCCAGGCCGACGAAGCCCAGGCCGATCAGCAGCAGTGTATTATCGAAGATGCCCTTGCCCAGCACACCATCGATCAAGTACGCAAGCAGCAAGTAGGTCAGCGTCTTCGAAATCGTGGCAATGGCCAGGCTGATCATCGCGCCGAAGTAGGCCAGACGAAAGCCCGACATCATGCGCCATAGACCCTTCAGACGGCCTTCGGACGCAGAGGCTTTAAGATCGAATGAGGTTGAGGCAGAAGAAACCGACACAGCCAGGACTCCCCTAATGCGTTAGAACGGCAGTCGCAGCGACAGTAAACCGCCAGGGCGCAAAGAAAGTCTTTCCCGATAAGCGACCTGGCGGCAGCCGGTATTTTACTACA
>JADGQE010000115.1 GCA_017882055.1 Thermoflexales bacterium | reverse complement strand
TGGAATCCGGCGAAGTGGCCGTGGCCTGAGCTGAACAAGTCTATCCAGGAAATCAAGACAGCCGGTCATTACTCGGATACCTGGAGCTGTGGCCGCAATCGAAAGATCGCCGAAAGCGATCGATTGTTCCTGATTCGCCAGGGCCTGGAGCCGCGCGGAATTGTGGGTTCGGGTCGAGCAGCATCGATCGTATTCGACGATCGGCATTGGGATGGCGCGAAACGAGCCAAAGGGCTACGGGCCTGGTACGTCATGGTTGACTTTGACATTTTGCTCAATGCCAACCACGAACCTATTTTATCACGCGCTCAACTCGACGCAGGCGTTTTGGGACAAATGCACTGGGATTCGCAAAGTTCAGGCATCGTCATCCCGAACAACGTGGCACACCGCTTAGAATTGAAGTGGGCACAGTTGCTTGCCAATATCAGAAATCAGAGATCAACAATCAAAAATCCCAAAGGGACGCTGCGCAGTGTCTAAGATTCTTGCCATCGAAACCTCATGCGATGAAACCGCCGCCGCCGTGATTCAAGACGGACGGCAAATCTTGAGCAACGTCGTCGCGACACAGATCGAGATGCACGCCAAGTACGGCGGCGTGTTTCCCGAGATGGCTTCGCGCATGCACGTCGAAACGATCGTGCCCGTCGTGCGTGAAGCGATCGAGAAAGCCAGGTCGAATTGGAACGACCTCGATGCGATTGCCGTGACGTATGGACCGGGGCTGCCGGGTTCGCTGCTCGTCGGCGTCAACATGGCCAAGGGCCTTGCCCTGGGACGCGGCTTGCCCTTGATGGGCATCAATCATCTCGAAGGCCACATCTATTCACACTGGCTGCGCGTTCAAGGCGATGGCACGGCGCCTGATGAACTGACTTTTCCCTTGCTGTTCTTGATCGTCAGCGGCGGCCACACCGAATTGATTTTGATGCGCGATCATTTGACCTACGAAAAACTCGGCGCGACGGCCGACGATGCATCGGGTGAAGCGTTTGATAAAGTCGCGCGTTTGCTGCAACTCGGTTACCCCGGCGGGCCCCAGATCGAGAAGATCGCCGTCGAGGGCAATCCGCATGCGTTCAAATTCGCCAGGCCCAAGATCGACGGCGAGTTCGCATTTTCGTTTTCCGGCATCAAGACGGCCGTGCTCCGAACCGTGCAGGGCTACGGACCGATCGGGCCGGGTGGATCGATCGCGGCCGGGGTGCCTATCAACGACGTGGCAGCGAGTTTCCAGCACAGCGTCGTCGATCAGCTGGTTAGCAAAACCATCGCCGCCGCAGAAAAATACGGCGCGACCGCGATTTTACTCAGCGGCGGCGTATCGGCCAACAAGTTATTACGCTACGTGATGAAATCGAAAGCGCCGGTGCCCGTCTACTGGCCACCTTTGTGGCTGTGTACCGACAATGCGGCCATGATCGGCGCAGCCGCGCATTGGCGATTTCTGGCCGGTCAGCGAGCAACGTGGGATTTGGACATCGAGCCGAATTTGAAGTTGGCAGAATAAAACGGATTGCGTGTTCCGTTATCACACACCACGCAACACGAATCAGACAGGAAGCTTGTGAGGAATAGTTATCATGCCTGAAGCCTTGATCGTCGATGCCGTACGCACGCCCGTTGGCCGTCACGGTGGCGCGCTGGCAGCAGTTCGTCCTGATGATTTGGCCGCGCTGGTTCTGAAGGCGCTGATCGATCGGACGAAGATCGATCCGGCGATGGTCGAAGAAGTTTATATGGGCTGCGCCAATCAAGCCGGTGAAGACAATCGCAACGTGGCGCGCATGGCCGCGATCCTGGCAGGTTTTCCGTATGACATTCCGGCGCTGACATTCAATCGCCTGTGCGCCTCATCGCTGGCCGCGATCAATACAGCGGCCCGCGCGCTCAAAGCCGGCGACGGTGAGGTCTACATCGCGGGCGGTGTCGAAAGCATGAGCCGCGCGCCGTGGTCGTTCCCCAAGAGCACAGCCGCGTTTCCATTTGGCAACGTCACCGCGTATGATACCGCGTTGGGTTGGCGTTATCCGAACGAAAAGATGCAAGCGCTGTTTCCGCTCGAGTCGATGGGGGAAACCGCCGAGAACATTTACGAGCGCCAATCCGACATCACGCGCGCGGAGCAAGATCGATTTGCCTACGAAAGCCAGATGAAAGCCAAAGCCGCGATCGAATCCGGTCGCTTCAAAGATGAAATCGTGCCGGTGATCATTCCGCAGCGCAAGGGCGAGCCGCTGGTTGTCGATACGGATGAACATCCCCGTCCTGATACGACGCTTGAAGGTTTAGCCAAACTCAAACCCGCCTTTAGGAAAAACGGCACAGTGACCGCAGGCAATGCCTCCGGCCTCAACGACGGCGCGGCCGCGGTGCTGTTGATGACAGCCGAACGCGCGCAAGAACTTGGACTCAAACCGATGGCGCGCATTCTCGCCGGTGCGGCCGCCGGCGTCGATCCGCGCGTAATGGGCCTCGGCCCGATTCCGGCCACGCGCAAAGCGTTGAAACGCGCCGGACTGACCATCGATCAAATCGAGCTGTTCGAGATCAATGAGGCCTTCGCCGTCCAATCGATCGCGTGTGCGCGCGAACTGGGCATTCCTTCGGAAAAACTCAACGTCAACGGCGGCGCGATCGCACTGGGACATCCACTGGGCTGCTCCGGGGCGCGCATCGTCACGACGCTGGTGCACGAGCTGAAACGACGCGGTTCGCGTTATGGCCTGGCGACGATGTGCGTCGGCGTGGGACAAGGCGAGGCTGTAATTATTGAGAGGGCGCACTGATCGTGTCGGCTATGGCGCATCCTTCGACTACGCGGCGAAAAGATGCCGCTCCGCTCAGGATGCTTGCCAAACAATGCAGGAAGCATCCTGAGCGAAACGAAGCGCAGCGGAGTGAAGTCGAAGGATGCGGATCGAACAAATACCATGCCTTTCGTATACATTCTCAAATGCGCGGATGGTTCATATTACACTGGCTCAACGACCAATCTTGAACAGCGGCTAGCTCAACATCAAACGGGATTCTTCAAAGGTTACACAAGTTCACGCCTGCCAGTCGAGTTGGTTTGGTGGACTGAATTTCCAACGGAGCATGACGCTTTTTTGAGCGAGCGTCAGATCAAAGGCTGGTCACGCGCGAAGAAAGAGGCGTTGATTCGCGGTGACTGGAATGGGATTCATGAGATTGTGAAACAGGAGCGGAAACGGCACAAAGCCAAGTGATCTTGTACAACCCGCATCCTTCGACTCCACTTCGTTCCGCTCAGGATGCTTGATCGTTGTCAATAAAACAAAGGCAGGGAGATCTTCGTGAAACAAGTCTTTAGAGGAATTCTCAAACTCACGCGCTTCGACGAATACGTGTGGTTCGTTATTGTGACCACAGCCTTCGGCGCGGCTGCCGGTGGCGCAGTCGGCGTCGATGGGCGCATCCTCGTCGCGTTGATCGCCAACTGGCTGGCCGTCGGCTTCGCCTTCATGATCAACGATGTTGAAGATGCCGACGACGACGCGCTCAATCCAGCCAAGATCAATCGGAACCCGGTATCGGCCGGTATCCTGTCACCCCGTGCTGCCTACATCGCATCCTATGTGACGGCTGCGCTGTCGGCGCTCATGTATGCCTTGCTGGGAACGATTCCGTTCATCATCGGGTTGCTCAGTTTGCTCGTTGGCTTTCTGTATTCGTGGCGAGGCGTGCGCATTAAGTCGATGCCCTTCGTCGATCTGATCGTCCATTGCATGATGCTGGCCGGTTTCCAATTTCTGCCCGCCTATTTTGCGTATACGTCCAGCTTAAGCGGTCCATGGCTCTGGCCGTTCCTCGCGTTCATTTCGATCAGCATGTACGGTGAACTGTTCAACGAACTGCGCGATCTGGCCGGCGACCTGCAGGCCGGTGTGAAGCACACGGCCAGCCTGCTCGGCGAGCGCAATTCCAAATTGCTCGCCAATGTGTTGCTCATTCTCGGCGTGGCCGCGTTGATCATCACCTTGTTTGTCGTGCAGCTCGTCCCGGTCTGGGTGCTCATCCTGCTGGCCGCGATGGCCGTCATCGTGATTGTGCCGCCGATGCTGCGCGTGCGCCGTTCTCAGAACATGGTCCAGGTGCAAGGTTCGTTCCAGGTACCGCTGGTCATTGCCGCCGCGTTGGCGACCTCGGCCTGGTTCGTCGTGCCGTGGCTCAATGGATTGCTGCATTTGGGCCTGTTTTAGTTGCATAGCCTAAGCCGTCAATTGCTTTGCAGGCCGTTGACTAAGGAGCCAGGATGAGCATTATCTACGTTGTCAAAGTCGAAATCGATCCGGTCGATGAGTATACCTGGGACGAATGGAACACGCGCCTACATATTCCTGAGATCTTGGCGCAGCCGGGCTTCATTCGCGCAACCAAATACAAGATCGATACGCGCGAGGGCGAGTGGAGCCAGTATCTGATCTTGTATGAAGTCGATTCACGCGAGTCGCTGGATGCGTATCTCAACGGCGAAGCGGTGATCCGCTTGCGGGCCGATCATTATTCGCGCTTCGGTCCATCGTCGCATCTGTCACGGATGGTTCTCACGCCGACGGCTACGGTTGAACGCACGCCGTGAGCGACGAAGCCGCATTCACAACATCTCAGTGTCGAGCACAGGCAGCGCATGGGCTTCACTGAAATCGAGCGAGTGCGCCGGCATTTTGGCGCGCTCGACGCGATTTTGATCGCAATGAGACGATCGTTATGAGAGCATTGATCACTGGCGGAACCGGTTTCCTCGGAGCGAATCTGGCCGATGGTTTGCTCAAGCAAGACTGGACCGTTCGCATCCTGCGGCGCAAAACATCGCCACTCGCTGCGGTAAAAGACCTCCAGGTCGAGCACGCCATCGGCGACATTCTCAATTCTGATTCGCTCCTCGCGGCGATGCAAGGCATCGATATCGTCTTCCACGTGGCTGCAGTTTCTTCGTACTGGCGCAATAAGGCAGATTGGATCTACAAAGTGAATGTCGATGGCGCACGCCTGGTCTTCGATGCGGCGCGGCGTTCGGCCGCTAAACGCGTGGTGTTTACCAGCAGCGCGGCAGCTGTCGGGCCGACCAAAGGCCGGCCGGCAAACGAGAATGACCCGTTCAATTCACCGCTGCGGCATTTTGCCTACGGCCACAGTAAATGGCTGGCCGAGCAAATTGTGTACGAACGTGTGAAGGCCGGGCAAGACATCACGATCGTCAACCCCAGCGGCATTATCGGCCCGCGCGACATCAATTGGATTTCAGGCAGCATTCTGCGTGAAGCGGCCCGCGGCCGGATTCCGGTTATTCCGCAAGGCGGCGTGAATTTCGTGGCGGTGCAAGACGTGGTAGCCGGTCACATCGCCGCGGTCGAGAAAGGCCGAGCCGGCGAACGGTACATCCTCGGCGGCGAGAACCTGACCAATCGGCAGACCATCGAAATGGCCTGCGAGATCGTCGGCGTGAAGCCGCCGCGTTTTACACAGCCGCGCCGGACGATTCCGATTGCCGCGTTGGCGCTGGACCTGACGACTGCCATCGTCGGCCCGAAGCTGCCGCTCAGCGGCCAGCAAATGCGCTTAACGCGCGAATTCATCTGGTTCGATTCATCAAAAGCACAGCGCGAACTGGGCCTGCCGCACACGCCGGTTCGACAAGCTCTGCAGGAATGCTATGATTGGTATAAAGCGAATGGGTATTTGTGATTGCGCAATCAGCAGTCAGCAATCAGAAATCCACGGGAGGATTACAAACAATGGACTACAAGTATCTGGGCCGAACGGGCCTCAAAGTTTCCGAGTTGTGCATGGGCAGTATGAACTTCGGCTGGACGGCGCCGCGCGAAAATGCCGCGCCCGTCTTCGATGCTTTCGTGGCAGCGGGCGGCAACTTCATCGATACGGCCGACGTATACAGCCGCTGGGCGCCGGGCAATCCGGGCGGCGTGGCCGAAGAGTTGATCGGCCAATGGCTGAAGACGCAGCGGCGCGATCAGATCATCCTCGCCACCAAAGTGCGCGGGCCGATGGGCGACGGCCCCAACGATCAGGGCTTGAGCCGCAAGCACATCCTGGACGCCTGCGACGCTTCACTGCGCCGCTTACAGACTGACTACATCGATCTGTATCAAACGCACTATTGGGACGAGCACACGCCGTTGGAAGAGACACTTCGCGCACTGGACGATTTGGTCCAAGCGGGCAAAGTGCGTTACCTCGGCTGCTCGAATCTGCCGGCGTGGCATCTCATGGAATCGCTGTGGGTGAGCGAAAAGCATAATCTGGCTCGATATGATTCAGTGCAGCCACATTACAACCTCGTGCATCGCGCCGAGTTCGAGCGCGAACATCAGGCGGTTTGCTTGAAGTATGGCCTTGGCGTGATTCCCTATTCACCCATCGCAGGTGGATTGCTCAGCGGCAAGTATCGGCACGGTTACGTGCCGCAGCAAGGCACGCGCGGCTGGAACCTGCGCCACGCTTTCACCGAGCAGAACTTCGCCCTCATCGATAAACTCGAAGAGATTGGCAAAACACGCAGCCAGTCGGTGCTGCAAATGGCGTTGGCCTGGGTGATGCATCAACCCGCTATCACCAGCCCCATCATCGGCGCGAACACCGTCGAGCAGTGGCAAGAAATAACCGGGGCGATCGGCTTGAAGTTGACCGAAGACGAGTTGAAGCAATTGAACGAAGCGAGTAAGTGGGAAGAGTAATTGGGGATTGGTAATTGGTGATTAGTGATGAGTGGTCGGTGATTGCCTAAGAACCTATCTCTAAACCTATCGCTGGGGCGGCATTTAGCCGAAAAAATAGCCGTTTTGGAACACAAGTCCGAGGTTTAGAGATAGGCTCTAAGGAGATTGCATGAAATTCGACGCTTCACTGGGTCTATCTACCCATCTCAAAGACGTTGCCGCTTTCGCTCAAAGCGCTGAAGCGATCGGCTTTGACGCGGTGTGGACCAGCGAAACGCAGCACGATCCGTTTCTGCCGCTGGCGCTGATCGCCGAGCACACTTCGAAACTCAAGTTCGGCACGGCGGTGGCGATTGCCTTCGCGCGCAGCCCCATGATCGTGGCGCAGACCGCCTGGGATCTAGCGCGGCAATCGCAAGGCCGCTTCATGCTCGGCCTCGGCACACAGATCAAAGCGCACATCGAGCGGCGCTTCGGCTTGCCGTGGACACCGCCCGTGCCGCGCCTGCGCGAATACGTGCAGGCGATTCGGGCAGTATGGCAGACGTGGCAGACCGGCGAGAAGCTGAACTTTCGCGGCCAGGAGTATAAGTTGACGCTGATGACGCCGTTCTTCGCGCCGGGACCGATCGAGCAGCCGAACATTCCTATCTTCATCGCAGGTGTAGGCGAACCGTTGTGCAGACTTGCAGGCGAAGTGGCCGATGGTTTTCATGTCCATCCGTTTCACACCGCCAGGTATTTAAGCGAAGTGACTTTGCCTGCCATTGAAACGGGAGCGAAGAAAGCCAATCGGGATCGTAAGTCGATCGAAGTGGCGACGATGGCTTTCGTTGCGCTGACTGATACCGAGATCGAAGCGCAGCGATCACAAGTCGCGTTTTATGCATCAACGCCATCTTATCGACCGGTGCTCGAGCTGCACGGCTGGGGGTCAATCGGCGAGCAGTTGGGCGCACTCGCCAGGCGCGGTCAATGGGCCGAGATGCCCAGGCTGATCAGCGATGAAATGCTGGAAACTTTCGTCGTCGTCGGAACATGGGATGACATCGGCCACAAGTTACATCAGAGGTACGACGGCCTGCTCGATCGCATCGGCCTGTATCGACCCTATGTGCCGGGCGCAGAAGATGACCAATGGCAGAAGTTGGCGCAACAAATGACAAGGTGATCAACCTTCAAAGAAGTGCTCGATTACGAACACGCGAAGATGAAGAAGTAACCTTGCTATGATTGTCATTCCGAACACGGTGAGGAATCTCTGTGATCGCCGTAGAGACCCCTCGCTGCGCTCGGGGTGACAATGTAAACCTCCCACCGCGCGGGCGCGGTTGGGGGAAGCAAGCCTATCATTTGCCTTTTGACCCATTTCATCGCATACTGATGCCATGCCTCCACTTCAACTGACCCTCACCGATTACGCCAACGAGACCCGCTGGCGCTGGCAATTGACTGACGAGCGCGGCAACTTCATCGCCGACCACGAAGTCAAACTCGACGCGACCTGCCAGGAATATCACGGCTTCCAAGATCTGCCGAAGTATCTGCGAGATTACGCGCCGCCTTTTTCCGAAGAGCAGCTACTGAATAACATCGGCGTGTGGATCGGCACGCAAGTCTTTGGCAAGTTGCTGCTAACATTGCGTGACCGTCGTCAATTTCCCGCGACGGTGCTCCGCGTGCAGATACCGAACGAGGCGCAAGTGTTGCTCACGCGTCCCTTCGAGTTGGCGCACCTGGACGGGCAGACATTCGCGGAATGTGGCATTCGGTTTGTGTATGAAACGGCCAGTCCCTCCCCTGCGCCAGCGGGGGAGGGAAAAAGGGAGGGGGGCGGGTTGCGCGTGCTGGCGATCTTCAGCCTGCCGGACGATCAGCATCCGCTCAACTTGCGGCGCGAGCGGTATCGATTGACGCGGCTGCTGGAGACGATCGCACAGACACGCGGCGTGGCCATCGAGACGCGCGTGCTGCAATACGGTGCGACACGCGAGACATTGAAGGCAGTTCTCGAAGAAGCCCCCGGCTGGGACGTAATCCATTTCTCCGGTCACGGCCTCGAAGGCCAACTGGCATTGGAGAAAGAGGACGGCCAACTCGATCTGATCACGGCGGACGAACTCAAGCCGTTGCTGCGACTGGCCAGGTCGCGCGTCAAGTTGATCACGCTGTCGGCGTGTCTATCGGGCGCGGCAACGCTGCAAGCCGCCAAAGCACAGTTGGGGCTGGCGGCTGCGCCTGCCAGCGCCGGGGCGTCGTCCACCGCGCTGCCCAGCCTGGCGCAGGACCTGGCGCGCGATCTCGACTGCGCGGCGGTGGCGATGCGCTATTCGGTCGAAACCGACTTCGCCGAAAACTTGTTGCTGGCGCTGTATCGCTTGATGCTGGAGAAACATCAACCGCTGCCGGCCGCGCTGCAACTCGCGCTGGCTGACGCGCTGAAGACCGGCGGTCCCTTCGCCGCGCCGCCGCTGTCGTCCATTACGCCGATCGTGTTTGGCGCGCGCGCCGCCGATCTCACGCTGTCCGCGCCCAAACGCCCGCCGCATTTCGAGCCGCCCGTCACCGGCCTGCTCAACTTTCCGCCCGAACCGGAACGCTTTGTGGGCCGCTTGATGCCGATGCTGCGCGCCACGCACGCGCTGGCACCAGAAAGTCCACTTCGCGGCGTGCTGTTGTATGGCATGGCGGGCGCGGGCAAGACGACGTGCGCCGTCGAACTGGCCTATCGCCACGAGCGCGAGCGCTTCACCGGCCAGGTGTGGCACAAAGCGCCCAACGAGGGCGACGACATTGATCGGGCACTGCTCAACTTCATGGTCGATCTCGAAGCGCAGTTGAATATCCCCGATCAATCGCTCGTCGGCAATGTCGATGATCCGGTCGCGTTTAAGAAGCGCACGCTGCCGCGTCTCCGGCAGATGCTGTCGAACAACGCCGCGCTGATCGTGATCGACAACCTTGAAAGCCTGTTGACCGAGAGCGATAACTGGCGCGATGAGAAATGGGGCCAGTTGATCGACGCGCTGTTGGCGCACACCGGCTCCTCGCGCGTGATCCTCACCTCGCGCCGATTGCCGAAGTCGTTGGCAAACGATACCCGCATCCAACGTGAAGCCATCCACGCGCTGAGTTTTGGCGAGAGCGTGCTGCTGGCACACGAACTGCCTAATCTCCGATTGCTGTTCACGACGCCCGAAGGCCGCGCCTTGTTGACGCGGTTGCTGTGGGTGGCGCAGGGCCATCCCAAACTGCTGGAACTGGCCGATCACATGGCCGTCGATCGAGCGGCGCTGCAAGCCCGGATCGATCAAGCCGAGCAGGAGGCTGCAACCAGCGGCGGGTTGTCGGCTGCGTTCTTTGAGCAAGGCGAGACCCGGCAAGACGAAAAAGGCTTTGTCGCCGCGCTGCGCAATTGGACGCTGGGCCTGACGGCCAAACTCTCACCGACCGCGCGCCTGCTCTTTCACTTCCTCTGCCGTCTCGAAGAGGTTGATCGCCAATCGAACATCATCGAAGTCATCTGGCCCAACTTCTTGAAGCGCTACAACCTTGCGAGGGGTTCGACCTCGACTGACGATCTTCAAGCCCAACCCTCGCAAGGTT
>JADGQE010000007.1 GCA_017882055.1 Thermoflexales bacterium | reverse complement strand
ACCAATGACATTCGTGAATATCGTTCGGATTTAAGTCCAATGTTATCTTACCTGTCTGAAGCCCTTCAGGACAGTGGCAAACGTCAACGGAGGGGGTGAGGGATGTCACAAAATATGAAGCGGCTCCGTCACGAAGCCGCTTCACGCAATCGATGAGCCAGCCAATATGGGTCGGGACGAGAGATTATTTGGCCGACTCACCTGATGACTTCAAGCCATTATCCAGTATGCGCGCTTTTGCTCAGAGCCGCTAGCGCCGATCATCACATCTGCAAGGTGCCAAGCATCAGGTCCGGCCAGCGGAATCGCCCCCGGCTTGTTCAACCCGCACAAATCTATCGGGATCAAAGATATTCACGCTTCAACGGCTTCAACTGTACGCGAGCGGCGCGGCAAGGCCAGCAGAAAGATCAGCAGGATGATGGTTTGCGACGAAACGCACCAGTAGCAAATGGCATGCAGCACGAATAGTTCGATGTAAGTAAGATACAACTGAAACAGCGTGCCGATCAACGCGAGAGCAAAGAGCAGCTGATCGGGCCATTGACGATCTTCCCTGGGTGGGAACAGACTCAGCGCCAACATCAGAATATACGCGCCGAGGCCCAACATTGCCACTGGAATCTGATCAAGGCCAATGCCAGGGAACGGGCCGATGAAGGCGTAGCGGCTGGAATTAACCAGTTCGCAAGTATTCGATCCGCCGCAGAAGATCGCTACACCACTGTAGTGAATCCAGGTCAGATAGCCGGCGACTCCGATGCCCAGCAATGCAAGGACGGTGATGACGCGATGGCGATTTCGAGCCTGGGTATCTTCATCGATGGGTTGCGCATTATGGGCACGATAGATTCGCCAGACGACAAACCCGCCGACTGCAATGGCAAGTGGAAGTCCAAGGAGAAGGCCGCCCAGGATGCAGGCAATCAGTCCACTAAATCCAAGCCTTAGCCGATTTCTGACTGCGCCTACATACAGCGGCACGGCGCCACAGATTAAGCCAACAAGAAAACCGTCGATGAGCGATTCTGGAGTAAGAAGCCCTGGCATCATTACCTCGACTAATCAGGTAACTAACAACCGCCCGCATAAAACCTGACAGACGTTGAAGACCTGTCAGGTTTTTCTGGAAGTTACTTCGGCAGCAGCGGGCCGATCGCGGTTTCAAACTGCACCATCGAAATAGCGCCGGCATACTTCTTGCCATTGATAAACAGGGTCGGCGTCTGACTCACGCCGCGTGATTGAGCGTCATTCGAGTCAGCCGTCACCTTGCTGAGATAACGATCCTCTTTCATGCAGGTGTTGAAGTTGTCCATGTCCAACTTAAGCTGCTGCGCAAAACTCGCCAGGTTGGTGTCATTAAAGGCCCCTTGATTTTCACCCGCCTGATTCGCAAACAACGTATCGTAATACTCCCAGAACTTGCCTTGCTCATTGGCACACTCAGAAGCTTCAGCCGCGCGAGTGGATTCGTTACCGATGAAGGCGAAGTGGTGGAACACAACCTTCACTTTGCCGGTCTTGACATACTTGTCTTCGATCTGGCGCAGCGTACCGCGCGCGAACGCACCACAGGCCGGACATTGGAAGTCAGCGTATTCTTCCATCGTGATCGGAGCGGTTGGATCACCCAGCGTATTGCCCGTCGTCTGGGCGTGGTTAACGGCGACCTGCTGCGAACCGACCACGACGATCAGGCCAAGCGCAACAATGGCGCCCATGATACCGATCAGCCACCAGGTGGCCTGCGATGAATTGCTCTTCTTGACTGGACGCTTCGTTGATTTCATGCCAACCTCTTTCCCAGAATATCAATCGTAATATGTGGCGCGCACTCGCGATAAATTGCGCCGCGCGGCGCGAGAGCGATTATTGACCGATCTACCCGATGTGTCAAGCGGCAACCTTGCCCGTGGGCCTCAAAGTTCAGGCTCAGTGTCCGGATTGATCGATCGGATGACGGGCCATGGATCGAAGGCGATGATTTGGCCGCCGCGCTTCACGCAGTCGCCGGTTTTCACCAGCGCATTCTCCGGATCTACGAACAAAAAAGCGAGTCCCGCCAAATGACAGCAGGGCTCGTTGCAAAACAACTGAAATTCTCGATCGCGCGAGATTCACCCGGCAGTTGGGCGTGCCATCAGGTAGAAGAAGTCGCGATCATAGGGTGCCAGGAACTGGTTGGTAGCACCCTGCATTTCATTGAGCAATTTGCGCGCCGTCACCGGAAGTACGTCGGCCTTCGGGTTAGCAGAGGGTTGATAAGTGACGAAGCGCGTGTAGAAACCGTTGATGTCGAGCTGCATCGCATAATACGCGCCGCCTTGCTGCAATGCGCGCGCCAGCGATTCGGTCGTTAACGAGCCGCCGGCCGCGTAGATCAGAAAGCGCCCATCCTGGCTGATGCCCACACCCGAACGCCAGGTTGTATCGAGGTTCTTGATGGTGTAGCCCCACTCCTTGCGATTTTCGTCGTTGACGTGCGGATTGATCTGCCCCGCATCCACCAGCAGCGGACAGTTCTGTCGATAAGCCAACAGATCGGCCGTCGTCGTAATGTCGCGGCCCCACGCGCCGATTCGCACACTGCCATCCTGATAGAGCGCCAGCGTCGCCAGGTTATCCTGCGGCGGCAGGATCGTCACGCCGCCCGGGATCATCATCCCATAGCTGCCGTGCACCGATTTGAAGCCGCCGTTGAAGGCCGCCAGCAAGTTGCCGCTGGCCTGATCAGCCGCCGGAATCATACCGGGACGCGGAAAGGCCGGCACGCCTTTGACCGCTACCGGCTCCATCGTACCGGGCACAACGTTCAGCCTCACCTGAGCCAGATCGATCCGCACCAGCGCGGCCATGGCATAGGGTCGCGTGGGATCAGGCTTCACGCTCGCGCGCGCCATGATCGGCTGGTTCGATGCCCCGGTCGGACCAACAAAGAGTTGCCAGTCCAGGTTAGCCGGCGATGGCGCATTCAACACATTCAACACCGGCAGCGACTGCGCCGTCATCGAGTCATTCCCCGGCGGGGGCTGATTGCCCCTGGTTTGTGGACTGGCCGACAGCGAGGGCTGATTGCCCGTGGTCTGTGGAACGGTCGACGGCGAGGGTCGAGCAGGCGCTGTCTTATTGCTGGTGGGCGGTGCAGCATTGGACGATCCATCCGCTACGGGATCTGCCCAGGTCACTTGCGCCTGGCCACCGCTGACTTGATAACGCGCCTGATTGAAAACGTCCTGTATCTGGAACGAAACACTCTCGATCGCGGCCACCGCCTCCGGCCCGATAATAGATCGCAACCCATCGGCGATAGCCGCGCCCGCGCTCGGCGAAACAATCGGGATACCCACTAATCCAACGAACATCAACACAAAGATGACGAGTGTGATCTTCAATGCCCGCACCCAGCCTCGTCGCCGGCGGGGTTTCTTAGTTGATTGCTTTTCTGTTAATTGCACAGTGTTGCTCATTTTTGCCTCCATGAACTAAACCGAAGAAAACGTATCTCTATCTAAATGCTACAACATTTTACCCTATGTTGCTTAAACCCACATGAAATGAGCATAAGCCGATGGATAGCGGCAGGAGCCAGGTATCCCACTTGGTCTTTTTAATCAGGGTGACGGGTATCGAGCAGGCAGGTGACATTCGCCACTACAAGTGTCCGGGCCAGGCAAGTAGGATATACTGTAAGAGTTTTCTCCGACCTCGCTCCCATCCGCGAGGCGGAACCTGCTGGTAAAAAATTCCTTAGAGGAGATAAGCCATGCCCACTAAAGTTAGCAAAACTGTGCAAGCCAGGCCAAAGGTGAAAGCCAAATCGGCCAAAGGCAAGGGCGCGTCCAGGAAAACGAGCAAGTTCACGCCGACCCGGCTGAAACTACTGACGCCGGTACCCAGCGATATCGATATCGCACAGGCCGGCAAGCTCAAGCCGATTCTGCAACTAGCGGAGGAAATCGGCTTGAAGCCAGGCGAACTCGAACTCTTCGGCTCTTACAAAGCGAAAATCCATCTCGAAGTTCGCGCGCGACTTGCCAGACGCCCCAACGGCAAATACATCGACGTGACGGCCATTACGCCCACCCCGCTGGGCGAAGGCAAGACCACCACCACCGTAGGCCTGTCGCAGGCGCTGGGCGCGCACCTTGGACAACGCGTCTTCACTTGCATCCGCCAGCCTTCGCAAGGCCCCACGTTTGGCATCAAGGGCGGCGCAGCCGGCGGCGGCTATTCACAAATCATCCCGATGGAAGACTTCAACCTGCACTTGACCGGCGACATCCACGCCATTACCGCCGCGCACAACTTGATGGCCGCCGCGATCGATGCCCGTATCATGCACGAGCGCGCCCAGCCCGACGACGAGAAGTTGTTCAATGCTTTTTGCCCCAGGGACAAGAACGGCCAGCGGCACTTTGCCGAATCGCACCGGCGCCGCATGCGGCGGCTGGGTTTCTCGGTGGATGACCCCGATCAACTCACGCCCGAACAAAAACGCGCGCTGTTCCGCCTGGAGATCGATCCCGCTTCGCTGACGTGGAATCGCGTGATCGACGTCAACGATCGGATGCTGCGCAAGATCCAGATCGGGTTGGGCGACGAAGAAATCGGCAACGAGCGCTTCACCGGGTACGACATCACCGTCGCTTCAGAGATCATGGCCATCCTCGCGCTGACCACTTCATTGGCCGATATGCGCGAGCGCCTGGGTCGCATGGTCTTTGGCACCAATGTGCGCGGCGACGCCGTCACCGCCGAGGATCTGGGCGTGGCCGGCGCGCTGACGGTGTTGATGAAAGACGCAATCATGCCCAACCTGATGCAGACGCTGGAAGGCACCCCGGCGCTGGTGCACGCCGGGCCTTTTGCCAACATCGCGCATGGCAACAGTTCCATCGTGGCCGATCAGATCGCGTTGAAGCTGGCGGACTACGTCGTGACCGAGTCCGGCTTCGGGGCCGACATCGGCATGGAAAAATTCATGGACATCAAGTGCCGTTACTCCGGCCTGATTCCGGATGTGGTCGTTCTCGTCGCGACGATCCGCGCGTTAAAGATGCACGGCGGCGGACCCAGGGTCGTGGCAGGCAGGCCGCTCGACAAGACCTACACCGCCGAGAATCTGGAGCTGCTGGAAAAAGGCATGCCCAATATGGTGCGCCACATCCACAACATCAAGCGCTTTGGCGTACCTGTCATCGTCGCGGTGAATTCGTTCGCCACCGACACCAACACCGAGATCGAATTGGTGCGCAAGTATGCCATCGAAGCGGGTGCGGAAGGTGCGTATAAGTGCACGCACTGGATGCACGGCGGCAAAGGCGCGCTCGAGTTGGCCGAGGCCGTGATGGCAGCAGCCAAAAAGCCCAAAGACTTCAAATTCCTGTATTCGCTTGACCTCCCGATCAAAGAGAAGATCGAAGCGATTGCCAGGTTCTACGGCGCGGATGGCGTCGATTACTCGCCTGAAGCCGAAGCCAAGGTCGAACTGTATACGCGCCTCGGTTTCGATAAACTGCCGATCAACATGGCGAAGACGCACCTATCCTTCACCGATAAGCCCGAAGTGAAAGGCGCGCCGACCGGCTTCCGCCTTCCGATCCGCGACATCCGCGCGAGCATCGGCGCGGGCTTCCTCTATCCGCTCGTCGGCGCGATGCGGACCATGCCCGGCCTGCCCACGCGGCCGGTGTTCTTCGATGTCGATCTGGATCTGGAAACGGGCAAAGTGTTAGGCTTGTTCTAAAGAGAATGGGACAGGGAACAATGATAAACTTCGTCATTCTCTCATGACATTTGCCACTACGACTCAAACTGCAAATCGAGTAGGATAGATGGGCAGGTAACTGAATAGCCGTAGCTCCTTTAGCGAGGGCCAAGATTTTTTGGCTCTCGCTTTTCATCTATCCGATACCGCCGTATAATTTTCGACCATGACCTTTGTGACTGATCCAGCCGCCGAACGCGAGAAGCGCCGCGTGGCCCTGTCCTCTGTGCTGGCCGCCGTCTTCCTCACTTCGATGAAGATCGTCGTCGGTCTGCTGACGCACAGCCTCGGCATTTTGTCCGAGGCGGCGCACAGCGGACTGGACTTGATCGCGGCGATCGTGACGATGGGCGCCGTGCGCCTGTCCGGCCAGCCCCCCGATCGCGAACATCCCTACGGCCACGGCAAAATCGAAAACCTTTCGGCGCTGATCGAGGCGCTGCTGCTGTTGGCGACCTGCGCGTGGATCATCTACGAAGCAATCGATCGATTATTCTTCAAATCGGTGCACGTCGAAGCCTCGATCTGGAGTTTCGTGGTGATGGGTACTTCGATCGTGATCGACCTCACGCGTTCCCGCGCGCTGATGCGCATCGCCAGGAAGCACAACAGCCAGGCCCTGGAAGCCGACGCATTGCACTTCTCGACCGATGTGTGGTCGTCAACGGTGGTCATCGCCGGATTGATCGCTGTCACGCTCGGCCAATGGCTGCACGATCATTCGGCCCTGCAAGCCGATTGGTTATTCAAGGCCGACGCCGTGGCCGCGCTGGGTGTATCGGCCATCGTCGTCTACGTCAGCATCCAGCTGGGCCGCCGCACGATCGACGCATTGCTCGACAGCGCGCCGCCGGGCATGGTAGCCGCGATCGAACAAGTCGTCACCAAAGTGAGCGGCGTATCCGCCGTGCAGCGCATCCGGGTGCGACACAGCGGGCCGGCGAACTTTGTCGACCTGACGTTGGCAATTGCGCGCAACGCGAGTTTCGAAGAAGCGCACGAGATTGCGTTGGCAGCCGAAGCGGCCACGCAGCATCTTTTTCCGCGCACCGATGTGATGGTGCGTATCGATCCCGTCGTGCGCAACCAACAAAGCATGGTCGAGCGGGTGTGGAGCACGGCCGCTCGCCAGCATGTCAGCGTCCATGGCATCCGCGCGCATGAAGTGCGCGGCGCGTTGCGTCTGCAAATGCACGTCGAAGTGCCGGACGATCTCACCTTAGGCCAGGCCCATGATCGCGTGACCGCGTTCGAGACGGCCATCCGCAGTGAAGTGACCGGATTGGACGACATCGTCACGCACATCGAGCCGACCGGTGACAATGAAGCACGTCGTCAGGTCGTTCAGGCAGGCTCCGATCAGCTGCGTGAAGCTATCATGCAGCTGCCCAATCAGGTGCCCGGCGTGAAAGATTGCCACAGCGTCAACATCTATCGTGACGGCGAAGATCTGTCGGTCTCCTTCCACTGCCTGATGGACGCCGAACTGCCGATCAGCGAGGCGCACCGCCTGACCGTGCTGTTGGAAAGTATGCTGCGCGTACAACTGCCCGAACTGGGTCGAGTGATCATTCATGTGGAGCCGCAAGGCGCGGCCGACTGAAGCGCTTGAGCGGTTACGGCTGTTGATAAGACCGCCAGCCAATGGCCGGGATTACGCCCGATAAGGAGTAACTACTCACCCTGCTGTCATTCTGAGTGAAACGAAGAATCTCTGCGCGATTGGGTAGAGACCCTTCGCCTTGCTCAGGGTGACAATCTTGAGTAGTAACGATAAGGAGCGACATGATCAAAGACCTTGACATCAAGGCCTTCAAAGGGCTGTCCGACGACGAGGCCGCAGCCCGGCTCAAGGCCGAAGGATACAACGAATTGCCTTCGGCAAAACAACGCAGCATCTTCGCCATCGCCTGGGAGGTGGCGCGCGAGCCGATGTTTTTATTACTCGTCGCGTGCGGCACGATTTATCTACTGCTCGGCGATCTGGAAGAAGCCTTGATGTTGATGGGCTTCGTCTTTATCGTGATGGGCATTACGCTGTACCAGGAGCGCAAGACCGAACGCGCCCTCGAAGCCCTGCGCGATCTATCCAGCCCGCGTGCGCTCGTCATTCGCAACGGCGAAGAAAAACGCATCGCCGGGCGTGAAGTGGTGCGGGGTGACATCCTCGTCGTGAAAGAAGGCGATCGCATTCCGGCCGATGCGGTACTGCTGACCAGCGTTAACGTCTCGGTCGACGAATCACTGCTGACGGGCGAATCCGTGCCCGTGCGCAAGACTGCCTGGGACGGTACACTGGAAATGGCCCGCCCCGGCGGCGATGACCTGCCCTTCGTCTATTCGGGCACGCTGCTGGTGCAAGGCCACAGCTTCGCCGAAGTGCGCGCCACCGGCGTCCATACCGAGATCGGCAAGATCGGCAAGGCGCTGCAAACGGTTGAGCAGGAAGACACGCTGCTGCAAAAAGAAACCAATCGCCTGGTGCGCAACCTCGCCATCTTCGGGCTGTCGTTGTGCGTCATCGTCGTCGTCGTGTATGGCTTGACGCGCGGCAATTGGCTGGATGGTTTCCTGGCCGGCATTACGCTGGCCATGGCCACCTTGCCCGAAGAGTTCCCGGTGGTGCTGACGATTTTCCTCGCGCTCGGCGCGTGGCGCATCTCACAGAAGCAGGTGCTCACTCGCCGTGTGCCCGCCATCGAAACACTCGGCTCGGCTACGGTATTGTGTACGGACAAGACCGGTACGCTCACGCTGAATAAGATGACGATGGCGCAGTTGTACGCCGGGGATGACTTCTTCGATCTGCGCCAGGCCAAAACCGATCTGCCCGAAAAATTCCACTCGCTGGTCGAGTTCAGCATCCTCGCCAGCCAGCGTGATCCGTTCGATCCGATGGAGAAGGCCATCCTGCAAGTCGGCGATCAGTATCTACTGCAGACCGAGCATCTTCACAACGATTGGGCTTTGATCCAGGAATATCCGCTATCGAAGACGCTGCTGGCGTTGTCGCATGTGTGGCAATCACCCAACGGCAGCGACTACGTCATCGCCTCGAAGGGCGCGCCGGAGGCCATCGCCGATCTATGCCACTTCACGCCCGCCCGGCAGCAGGCGTTGCTGACACGCATCACACAGATGGCCGATGACGGCTTGCGCGTGCTGGGCGTAGCCAAAGCCCGCTTTCAAAAAACGGATCTACCTCATGAGCAGCATGATTTCGCTTTCGAATTCATCGGCCTGATTGGGCTGGCCGATCCGATCCGCCCGACCGTGCCGGCGGCGATCAAGGAATGCTACACCGCCGGTGTGCGCGTCGTGATGATCACCGGCGACTATCCCGGCACGGCCCAAAATATTGCGCGCCAGATCGGCCTGATCCCCAACGACCAATTCATCACCGGCCCCGAGCTCGACCAGCTGGACGAAGTGGCTTTGCGGCGGCGCATCGCGCACGTCAACATCTTTGCACGCGTCGTGCCCGAGCAGAAACTGCGCATCGTCAACGCGCTGAAAGCCAATGGCGAAATCGTAGCGATGACGGGCGACGGCGTCAACGACGCGCCCGCGTTGAAGGCGGCGCACATCGGCATTGCGATGGGCGGACGCGGCACCGACGTGGCGCGTGAATCAGCCGCGCTGGTGCTGCTCGACGACGACTTCTCGTCGATCGTGCAGGCGGTGCGGCTGGGCCGCCGCATCTTCGACAACATCAAGAAAGCCGTCGCCTACATCTTTGCGATCCATGTGCCGATCGCCGGCATGTCGTTGATTCCGGTGCTGTTCAAGTGGCCGCTGGTCTTGATGCCCGTCCACATCCTGTTCCTGGAATTGATCATCGATCCAGCCTGCTCGACGATCTTCGAAGCCGAGCAAGAAGAAGCGAATGTGATGGATCGCCCGCCGCGCAACCCCAAAGAGCCGTTATTCAGTCGCCGCACCGTCGGGTTGAGCGTGTTGCAGGGCGTCGGCGTGTTAGCCATCGTGCTGGCCATCTACGCCATCGCTTTGGCTCGTGGGCAAAGCGATGGCGAAGCTCGGGCGCTGACCTATACCACGCTCATCGTTGCCAACCTCGGCTTGATCTTGACGAATCGATCGTGGACACGCACCATCGTCGAAACGCTGCGCTCGCCAAACACCGCGTTGTGGTGGGTTATCGGCGGCGCGACAATCTTCCTGGGGCTGGTGCTGTATGTGCCGTTCCTGCGCGAGCTGTTCAAGTTCGACTACTTGCACATCGAGGACCTGTTGTTGTGCCTGCTATCAGGTATACTCAGCATTATGTGGTTTGAAGCGCTCAAATTCTTCGGTAGGCGAAAAAACGGTGGCAATGGCGCTGTCGCCGGCAAGGCGCCTTCTAAAATCGGCTAAATGTCCGGATCAGGGCGCAATTTTATCAATCCGGTGATGAGTATCGGCTTTGCACGATGACATTTGCCACTAGGGACAAACGGGGCAGCCGGGTACGATATAAGTGCAGCACAACACCGTTCAAGGGAGAACGAATCAATATGGAAACCAACGTTGTCGTCAAGCAGCAGTATTGCGCCGCCGTCCGCAAAGAAGCCCAACTGATCGAGACGCGGGTCTACCCGGAGAATGATCTCCTGGTCATGGATTCATTCCGCGTGAAGAAGCAGGAATGCGCGCTCGGTCTGGAATGCAGTATGGACGATCATGTTCACTGCGTCTGGGCCGGCGCCGGCAACACCGATCCGTTTGCCGAAGGCTGAGGCGCGGACCGGTTCAAGGTGATGATACTTTAGTGATCGTCCAGGGCCAATCAGCCGGGCTTGATTACACTATCAGTCTAAAAGATGCTTCGCTCGCCATCAGCCTTGGCGAACAAGAGATCATCGTCCGCGATCGTGCCGGGCGGCTGTATAGCCTGTACCAGAATGGCCGCCACCATCGACGCAGCCTCAACGGGCAAATCTTGCAGAAGCAGCAAACTGCGGCTGGCCGTCAACGCCGCTGGCTTGATCCGATCGAGGCCGCGGCACTGATCGACTTCGCTGCGCAGCGATTCCGCCAGGTCCTTGACGCGCTGCGCCGCCCCGATTGGAATTGGATCACTCCCCCCGATCAACCCGCCGCCCTGTCTGAAGTTTTCGCTGCGATCGAACTGGGCGCACGCTTCGACAGTGTGACTGCTCAATCCGATGCTGCGCAATTCGCAGCCGTCTATTCACCGATCGGCATTCTGCCGCCCGATCAATATCTGGCGCTGGTGCTGCAAGCCACCGAAGGTTGCTCGTTCAACACCTGCACCTTCTGCGATCTGTATCATCAACCGTTTCGCATCAAGACGCCCGACGAATTCCGTGCGCACCTTCGAGAAGTACGTGCTTACCTGGGTGATTCGCTGCGGCTGCGGAATCGATCGATCTTTTTGGGTGCAGCCAATGCGCTGGCGATTCCGATGTCGCGTCTTCGGCCCATCTTTGACATCATCGCGCAAGAATTCAATTGTCATTCCGAGCGAAGCGACGCCTGGCGGCCCACCGGCGCACTGCGCCGGACATGGGCGGAATCTCTGCCTGATCAGCTAGAGACTCTTCGCCGCTCCGCGTCTCAAAGTGACAAAATGGGGATATACGCCTTCCTCGATGCCTTCACCGGCACGCGCAAAGACATTGACGACTATCGCGTTTTGGCCGAGCGCGGCTTGCGGCGCGTCTACATCGGCCTCGAATCCGGCCACGATCCGCTGCTTGAATTTGTCCGCAAGCCCGGCCACGCCGCCGACGCGATCGAAACGGTGCGCGCGATCAAAGCCGCCGGTGTCAACGTCGGCGTGATTGTGATGATCGGACTCGGCGGCGATCGATTTAGCGCGGGTCACATCGCCGACACCATCGATGTACTCAACGCCATGCAACTGGGCGTCGGTGATTTGATTTACTTCAGCGATCTCGTCGAAGCACCCGGCACACCTTATCCGGCGTTGGCGCTGAATCATTCGATCCGCGCACTGACCTCTGAAGAGCGATCGGCACAACGCACCGCCATTCGCAACAGATTGCGCGTGAACGGCGTCAAGTTTTCCAACTACGACGTGCGCGAGTTTGTGTATTGACAGTTGTTCCGTGCGCATTCCTAGCCTCCGAGGTTTTGAAAACCTCGGAGGCTTTTCTTTTTCGCACAAAATGGACATGCCTCTTGATAAATCGAACTGGCAATCGGCGCTTTGAAGCAACCATCAAAAGCGATCAGGTGCAGCTGCAGGCCAGTGCGCCAACCAAATGGTTTCGGCTTCTCCTGAAGATCATTCTGATCTTGCTCATCGCCCTGCTCATCTTGAAAGTGCCGGAACTGTGGCAAGCCATTCAAACCGCAATCGGTGCCCTGCCCAAATAAAGATCGAATCTGCAAACGCCAGATGATTCATTTTCCCCGCGCTGTGCTATACTCAGAACCGAGGAAAGTGAGCACATGAGCAGCGATACATCGGCCGGCCTGAGTTTCCCTATCGGCGCGACGATGCAGCCCGACGGCGTGAATTTTTGCATCTTCTCACGAAACTGCACCGCGCTCGAACTGCTGTTGTTCGATCACCACGACGATCCCCGCCCTGCCCGCGTCATCCAACTCGATCCCGTCCGCAACCGAACCTTCTATTACTGGCACGTCTGCGTGCCGGGTCTGCGCGCCGGGCAGCTGTACGGTTATCGGGCTTACGGGCCATTCGTGCCCGACGAAGGCCACCGCTTCGATCCGGGCAAAGTGCTGCTCGATCCTTATGCGCGCGGCATCATGTATGGCGCCAATTATTCACGCGAAGCAGCCAAACATCCCGGTGACAACTGCGCTCAATCCATGAAGAGCGTCGTCGTCGATCCCGATGCCTACGACTGGGAGGACGATGTCTCGCCTCGCTATCTCTATAGTGGGACTGCGATCTATGAGCTGCACGTCGGCGGCTTCACCCATCATCCGAGTTCCGGCCTGGAGCCGCATCGGCGCGGCACCTATGCCGGACTGATCGAAAAGATTCCATACTTGCAAAGCCTCGGTATCACCACGATCGAGCTGCTGCCTGTTCAGCAGTTCGATGAACAGAATGCAACTCCACCGTTGACGAATTACTGGGGCTACAGTACAGTGGGCTTCTTCGCTCCGCATCGCGGCTACTGTTCATGCCCGACCGATCCACTCGGCCCGCTCGACGAATTCCGCGACATGGTTAAAGCCCTGCACCGCGCCGGCATTGAAGTGATCCTCGACGTGGCCTTCAACCATACCGCCGAGGACGACGAGTTCGGACCGACGTTATCGTTCCGCGGGCTGGAGAATCGCGCCTATTACATCCTCCAGGAAAACCGCGCCCTCTACGCCAACTACTCCGGCTGCGGCAATTCGCTGAATGCCAATAACTCCATCGTGCGGCGGCTGATCATCGACTGCCTGAGTTACTGGGTGCAGGAGATGCACGTCGACGGCTTTCGCTTCGATCTGGCTTCGGTCCTGTCGCGTGACGAATGGGGCCTGCCGCTCAGAAGTCCGCAGACCCTGTGGACGATCGAATCAGATCCGGTGCTGGCCGGCACCAAGATCATCGCCGAAGCATGGGACGCCGCCGGACTGTATCAAGTGGGATCGTTCATCGGCCATCGCTGGGCCGAATGGAACGGCCAATTCCGTGATGACGTGCGGCAATTCGTCAAGAGCGATGCGGGCACGATCAGGCGCCTGGCCGCCCGCATCACCGGCAGCCCCGATCTGTATCCACAGCTCGATCGCGAGCCGAATCGCAGCATCAACTTCGTCACCTGCCACGACGGTTTCACGCTGGCCGATCTTGTGTCTTACAGCATCAAGCACAACGAAGCCAACAGCGAAAATAATCGTGACGGCTCGGATGCCAACTTCAGTTGGAACTGCGGCGCAGAAGGCCCAAGCGACGATCCGGCGATCAACGCGCTGCGGCTGCGCCAGATGAAGAACTTGCTGACCATCCTCTTCGTCTCGCAGGGCACGCCCATGTTGTCGATGGGCGACGAGATCCAGCGGACGCAGCTCGGCAACAACAACGCGTTCTGCCAGGACAATGAATTGAACTGGTTCGACTGGCGCGAGGTCGATCGGCAGGCCGGCTTTCTGCGCTTCGTGCGCAAACTCATTCGCTTTACCCAACTGCGCAATGTCTTTCAGCAAGAGCGTTTCTGGGCAACGTGTGATCCGGCCGCGAGCCACACCGAAACCACCTGTATCGCCTGGCACGGTCTCCACCTCAGCCAGCCCGATTGGAGTTACCATTCGCACTGTCTGGCTTTCACCTTGCACGATCACCGCAACGGCGAACAGTTACACATCATGCTCAACGCCTATTGGGAGCCGCTGGCCTTCGATCTACCGCAGCTACTGGCAGGCCAATATTGGCAGCGCGTGATCGATACGTCATTGCCATCGCCGGACGATTTCGCTGAAGGCGCAGTCTTGGACGATCAGAGCCAATATCCTGTAGCCGCCCGCTCAACTGTCGTTCTTAAATCTTGGTTTCATCCTGATCTGGAGACTTACGCGTGAATCCCTTTCAGGATTTTACAATCCAAATCATCGGCAAGCGCACCTACCCGTTTCAACGATATGGAGCGGCGTTTTGATTCCGCCGGTACTTGGAGTACAATTGGTTCGACCAGGGAGGATAGCCCATGGCAAACGTGACTCTGCCACAGATCGATGAACGCCTCAAACTGCTGCCCCCCGACAAACTCGCGGTGGTCTATGATTTTGTTTCTTATCTGACAGAGCGGGAAGCAGAACGCGCGCTAAAAGAAACGGCCTCGACGGCCTATCAGACCATGTCGGCGTCCGAGTCTGTTTTGCGCCGCGATTGGGATCGTCCTGAAGAGGACAACGCATGGGCAAATTTGTAAAAGGTGATGTGATTGTTGTACCCTTCCCTTTTTCGGATTTAAGCGCCTCGAAGAAACGACCGGCGTTAGTCATCGCCGCTCTGACGGGTGACGATGTGTTGTTGTGCCAGATAACCAGCCAGGCCATTTCGGATAGTTACGCCATCCCGCTGACCAACACGGATTTCATATCGGGTGGCTCGCTGGTTCGGCCTGCGCCGATTGTCGCCGCGCCAGCAAATCCAATTCTTCTATCTGGCGATGGTGCGGCGCGGCCATCAACACGGCATCGCGCGGCAACCTGCGCAGACCCCGTATGAGTACGCACAGACTTTGCAAAACTCACTGCCTGAAATCGATCAGGATGTCACCGGCTTGACCGACTCGTTTATCGAAGCCCGCTACAGCCGCCACGACATCACAACCGAGAAGGTTGGCCGCGTGCGGCAATACTGGGAACGCATCAAGCGCACACTCAAGAAAAGGTAGGAGCAACACTTGCCTCACTATGAAGGATTCAATTGGCCCAGGGGGTAAAACGGCGCTTGCGTTCATCCTGCTCGTGATTCTGCGGTAAAACTTCGCGCGCACCGATGGTATAATACCTTCGCACAAGGGCGGCAAACGACATGGAACTCAAAACGATCCTCGAAGAATTCAAAACTGAACTGCGACGGCTCTACGGCGCTCGCTTGAAAGACATCATCCTGTATGGATCGTATGCCAGAGGCGACGCGCGTGATGAATCAGACATCGACGTGATGGTTGTCTTGCACGATGCCGTTATGCCGGGCCGCGAGATCGACCGCATGATTGACGTGATCACGGATATCAATCTGAAGTACGGTGTGTTGCTGGCCGTGGTGCCGGTTTCGGAAGAGAAGTTTCTGCGGGTCAATAGCCCTCTTTTGCTCAACGTGCGGCGTGAAGGCATTCCAGCGTGAACGAAATCGAATCATTGGTCGCTCGGGCCAGAAAGTATTTGCGCAGCGCCGATCTATTATTGGCAGACGGCGATAACGAATCTTCGGTTTCGCGTTCTTACTAGGCCATGTTCTATTGCGTGCAAGCCTTATTGCTAACGAAAGGCTTATCGGTTTCGTCGCATAAAGGCCTGAATACCCTCTTCGGCGAGCACTTCATCAAGACCGGGTTACTGCCGAAGGAAATGGGACGCGAATTGAATCGTGCGTTTGAAAAGCGGCAGCTTGGCGATTACGAGTTTATCTTTGTCCTCACTGAAGACGAGGCCAGGGAGATATTAGCGAATGCCCAAACGTTTACGGATAACTGCGTTCGCTACTTAACGAGCGGCGGGTATCTGTAAAGATTCATTGACTCACCGGCCATCTGTCTCAACCTTCATTTCCATCTTTCCCGTGATTCTGCGGTAAAAATTCGCGCGCCGCTGTTGGACTTGGCGATCGATAGTGGTCTGCTTCTGCGTCAATGCAACGCGCCGATCTTTCGATCGGCGCGTTTGGTTTGCCGTGTATGATCACGGCGTGGAGACTGTGATGGTGCCGATCCAATTTCACTGGGGCGGCGGCGCACTGGGACACATGCCCGATCCATTCGGTCCGTGCCTGGGCAGTTGCGCCTCAAAGCGACGTTGCGAAACCCAGTTGTAGATGGCGTAACGAGGCATCTTGTAAATGCGATCTTCCGCTTGGTGCGGCCCATAACCCGTCCACACCCCGGCCACATAGCCCGCCTCGGTGACGGCGTGCATCACCGCGAGGCTATACGATCCAAAGGGGTATGCAAACGTCGTAACCGGAACGCCCAATTCCGATTCCAGTTTCGCTTTCGAATCGACGATCTGACGTGGCAGCGAAGCGCGCGGCGATCGTGCGAGGTAGGGATGATTATAAGAATGTGATCCGATCCACATGCCCCTGGCGGCGAGGTCTCTCACTTGATCCCAGTTCATGAAACGCTGGCTCATGCCGACGTAGCCCGCCACGACGTAGAAAGTAGCCCGCAGACCGTATTGCTGCAAAATCGGCAGCGCATTGCTGTACGCGCTGGTGTAGCCATCGTCAAACGTAATCGCCACCGGGCACGGCGGCAGGCCGCCCTGCCCGCGCAGCGCCGCCGCGATCTGATCGATGCTGACAGACGTGTAGCCGTTTTGGGCCAGATACGCCATCTGCGTTTCAAAAGTTTGACGCGGAACGTTGTACCTGCCCGGATACGATCCGACCTGGTGATACATCAAAATCGGCACGTCCAGCGTGATACCGGTCGTCGCCGATTGGGGCATCCATGGCGCGAAAGGTTGATCAGCCGCACCCGGTAAAATCAGTTTGGCCTGTGCCGGAGCCGCCGTGAGGGTTAAACAAAATACGACGACCAACATCAAAGCGATCATCAACGTTCCCAATAATCGCGCCCAAATCCGAATCCACTTCGCTTTTTGCCTATTCATCAGCCATTCACACCACCCGTCTTCTAATTCCCGCCAGCATTGTAACCAACATGATCCTATGAGTCAATGTGACTATCGAAGGATCGTATTGATGACGCTCAACAACCGGGTCAAAGCCGGCGGCTCGTCCGGTGCAGCGTCGAGCGTGCGCACCGTCCTGGTCTGCCCGTCGAGTGTCAGCGTAATCACATACAGGAATCGATCGCAGCATTGATTCAGCGGCACATAAGATTCTTTCAATGACGCGAAATTGGCTGCGCGCATGGCCGCCACTACAGTCGTGATCTGATCGGGACTGAGCTGCCGCGCCTGGCCCGAACCACTGCCGCTGTGTTCGACGCGGCCATCGGCATAGATCAGCCACGTTTCACTGAGACCGGCGATCCCGCCTGATAGTTGATACTGGACCAACAGCCCAGACGGCGTAGCCGGTGACGTCGTCGGTGCAGCAGCTGGCGCGCAGGCCACCAACCCTGTTACAATCAACCCACAGCTCAATTTCAACCAAATAGACATGACACGCACCTCCTGGCTAAGACGAAGCGGCCGGCGGAAAGTTCCATCCGCCGGCCGCCCATCCTTTACAATCGATATCGACTTGCGTTTACTTCTTGCGATCGATCGCGACTCGCGCCAGTTTGACGGCAATATTCGCACCCGGAATCAACATCCCGACAGTGTCCGCGCCGATGTCGAACAACGCATCGCGCGAAATTGGAATATTCATCTTTTGCAGCAGCGCCCTGGCATTGCGCATCTCGCCTGTCACGCCGTCGAATTCGGCTACTGCGGTTTTATCTTTCGGCTTCCAGTGAAATTCGAAAGCGTAGATGGGTCGGTAATACAGATCGATCACCTCGATCGCCGCCGACTCTTCAAGCACCACATCCGCCTGCACCGGCTTGAGCAGCGGCTGCATTACCTGCCGCACCACATACGAAGCGCGGACTTCGGGCGGCACGATCAGCGCAGCCTCGCTCGTCGTGAAGTTGGCGAGATCCGTAATCTCGTTTTTGACGCCGCCGATCAAGCTGCCCAGTTCGTGTGCCTGGCCCGTCAGCGCATCGAAGAACATCTGCTGCCGGTTTTCTTCCTGGCAATGCTCCAGCACGTTGATCGCAAAGACATTATTCACGACCGGGTAGTCCTCACCGTGCAGCGTAATCGTTTTGACTTCCGGGCCGCCGGCGGGCATATTGATCTTGCGCGTGCGATCGTAAACATGGCGCGTCGTACAGACGACGTGCCAGACCGGCTCGAAGCGTTTCTGCGCGCCGATCAGCTCGATCTCTTCGGCTTTGGGGCGTTGGATCAGCAGCGTGCCAAGGCCGCTGACGAACAGGCTCACCCGCTTATCCATCGCGCGCGCGCGCGCCTGCTCCTGTGAAATTTTTTCCCCCAGGACAAACAAGCGTTGTTCGGCGAGTTGAATATCCATACAGCACACTCCTGTGCTGAAGGCCCCGCCGGATCGATCAAGACCCGGCGGGGCTTATGATCTACTCGACGATCAAATTCACATTGCCGGCCGCCGTGGGGACCAATGAACCCACCGTATCGGCATTGATGTCAAACAGCCCTTCATGCGTGATCGGCTTGTCGCTGCGGGTATGCAGCGCCTTGCCGTTGATCATGCTGCCCATCACCGCGTCATACTCGGCCACGCCGGTCTTGTTCTTCGGCTTCCACACAAACTCGAAGGCGTACACGGGGCGGAAGTATAGATCGAGCGTTTCAATGCGCGTGCTTTCTTCCAGAATCTTGTCGGCCTGAATTTGTTTGGTCATCGTCGCCAGCAGGGTCTTAGCGATCTTGAGCGCCGACTGCTGCGGCGGCACGACCAACGCGTCGCCGGACATCAACGCCGACAGATCGGTCAATTCGGTTTTGTCTTTCTTGACGTACTCCGGCCCGGCCTGGAGCGGCTGGCCGACGGCGGCTTCGAGATAGCGCTCCTGCCGATTTTCGTCCAGGCAGTGCTCCACGCCCGGCACGCTGAAAGTGCGCGCCGAGCCGCCGATGCCGATCTGCTGCAAGAAGCCGGGCTGCGCCGCCGGCTGTGCGGCGACTTCGAACTCTTGTCCGAGAATCGTTACCTTACGAACTTCCACACCAGTGACCGGCACCACAAAATTCTTATTGCGCTCAAACTCATAGTGCACGGTACACACGATGTGCCAGAACACCTCAAAGCGGACTTCGCTGTAGGCCAGATCGACTTCTTCCGGTTTGGGCCGCGAGAGCAGCCCGCCCAAACCGCCAGCGACGACCTTGAGACGTTGATCGGTTGCTTGCTGCTTCGCTGTTTCAAATTCGAGGGTCGGGGTGAGAACGTAAACGTGACCGGTTGTCAGATGGACGTCCATGGTTATCTCCTTGAGATAAATTTACGGCGTGGCACCGTAGGGATTGAGACCCGCTACAACTAGTATACACCGTTTTGGATCAAAAATGGAAATTCGTTGCGACCGGGAGAAGCCCGCCCGATTGCGGCCATCCGCCGCACTCACGCTGATATTTCAGCGGCGGTGCAGCACCTCACGCTCGATCAGATCGACCAGACCGGACACCTCGTCGAGATCGAAGACGGGGACGCCAGGATCGATGGGATAATCGGCCGCGATCGCCAGCAGCTCCGTTGGCGCGCTGATCAATTCGGTGGTGTGCGCGCGGCGCGACACTTCGATGCGGCAGCGGGCTTCGCGCTTGTAGCCCTCGGTCAAAATGAGATCCACATCGGAAATCGTCGCGGCGATTTCGTCAAGGGTGAGTTCACGTTCGAGGCGCCGAATGCTGGCGATCTGGCCGGGCGAGCCGATCACGGTCCAATCACTGCCGGCGTGAAAGTGCCGATACGAATCTTTGCCGGGATGATCGATCTCGAAGTGATGCGCATCGTGTTTGATCGTCGCCACGCGATAGCCGCGCCGTTTCAATTCGGGAATGAGTTTCTCAATCAACGTCGTTTTGCCGGCGTCCGATTTGCCGACAATCGATACAATGGGAATCATATTCAGGTTTGCCATCCAAGAATTTTTGCCCTTGAGCGCGCAGAGACAGACCGCGATCGAGTCAGGGCAGTTCTTCATCCACCGGCCGGAGCCACACCGTAAAGGTCGCACCACTTCCTTCGGTTGCCGGCCGGCTCTCGACGGTGATCTGACCATCCATCCTGGCCATGATCTCCTGGCAAATCGCCAGTCCAAGCCCGGTGCCGGGTGCGCCCGACTTGCGTCCAACCTCACCGCGATAGAAACGCTCAAAAAGATGCGGCAGATCCTGCGGCGCGATACCCGGGCCCGTATCTCGCACACTGAACGTGATCCAGCGGCGCTGCTGCTGCTCGCGCACGCCCGTCGAAATGGTAATGACGCCGCCGGGCGGCGTGTAGTTGATGGCGTTGGTCATCAGGTTTGACATGACTTGCGTGAGCAGCGGCGGATCAGCCAGCGCGGGCGGCAGATCGGGATCGAGTTGGCGCTCGAGCGACAGGCTGCGATCAGCGGCCAGCGCCGATCGATCGATGATCAGCTGATCGATCAGCGGATTGAGATCGGTCGGCATCGACTGGAGCGGAGCCGCCCCCAGATCAAGCCGCGAGATGTCGAGCATATCTTCGATCAAATTCGTCAGCCGGGCCGCTTCACGATGCAGCGTCTGCATATATTCGCCGCGTTTCTCAGGCCGCCCGCGTTCGAGCAAATGGAGGTACAACTTGACGTTGGCCAGCGGCGTGCGCAGCTCGTGGCTGACGTTGGTGACGAACTGATCTTTCAGCCGCTCCACTTCTTTCTGATGGGTAATGTCATGCAGGATGCCGACGTGACCGATGAGGTCACCCGCCGCGCCGTTGAGCGGAGCGATCGTAATCGCCACTTCATAGAGCGCGCCATCTTTGCGCCGATTGACCATCTCCCCCAACCACAGCTCGCCCCGCCGAATCGCGCGCCAGGCTTCATCGATGATGGCGTGGGCGCTGCGGCTGCTGCGCCACAGGCGCAAGTTTTGACCGCGCACTTCGCCGGCGGCATAACCGGTAAGTTTCTCCAGGGCGGGATTGACGTACTCGATGATGCCTTCGGGATCGGTGAAGACAATGCCCTCACCGGCTGCGTCGAGGATGGCCTGAAGGCGTTGGCGCTCGCGCTCTAATTCGGCCGTGCGTTCGATCACGCGCTGCTCGAGCTCAGCGGCGTGACGGCGTACAGCCTCATGCAGCTGCGCATTCTCGATAGCGATGGCCGCCTGATTGGCAAAAGCCGCCACCGTTTCGCCAACGGATTCGTCATAGGCATTGACGGTCTTGCTATCCACATTCAAGAGGCCCAGCAGCCGGCCTTTGACGCGCAGGGCCGCGCCGATCCACGAGCGGATGTATTCGCTGCCGGCCGCGGGGATCCAGCGGCTGTCGGTCTGCGTATCTGAAATGACCATCAACCGTTGATGCAGCTGCCCCCAGCGTTCTTCCAGTGTAGGCGGGATGATCGACTCGATCGTATGGCGCAGCTGCTCCACATTGGAAGAACCGCGCCCGGCGGCAAGGTAGGCGTGATGGTCGTCGATCAACTGAATCGAGACGCTGTCGTAGTCGACGACCTGAGCCAATAGATCGAACAGGTAGTTGTAGACTTGATCCAAACTCGTCTCAGCGGTCAGCAGTCCGCCTACGGCCTGCAGCGTTTGGGCCAGACGCAGCTGGCGGCGCTCGGCTTCAAACAGCTGCGCGTTCTCAATCGAAACCGCCGCCGTGTTGGCGACCAGGGTCAGCAATTCGGCGTCGCCTGGGCTAAAGCGGTTGAGTGTATAACTTTGAACCTGAACAGCACCGATGACCTTGTCCCTGGATAACAGTGGGGCATACAAAGCCGAGCGTGGCCAGGTCGATCCACCAATCACTGCGTAGACTTTGCCCCGTTGCATTCGTAGCGGGAGATCATCGACGATAACCGGGCAGCGTGTAAGAATACATTCGCTCTGGGGTCCCTCACCGGAAAGATCTAAAGAGATGGCGGGCAGCAGGCCGACGTCGATGCGTTCGCCATCGGTCACGCCATACACACACGAGATCAATTGCTGATCGGTATCGAACTGCGAGATGAGGATACTCGTAATATCGGGCAGGAGTTGTTGAATCGCGACCTGCACTTGCTCATAGACTTGCGACAAATCGAGTGTCTCAGCCAAAGCGCGGCCGAGTGTATTCACGACGGCCAGTTGATCGGCCCGGCGCTGAGCCTGCTCGTGCAGATCGGCGCGATGGATGGCATTGGCCGCAATGTCGGCGACCGCCATCAGCAAGCGGCTTTCTTCGTCGCCCGGCGCTGCCGGGCCAACCCACAACGCACCTAAAGGCTGATCTTCAGCCATGAGCGGCACAACCGCAACCGCTTGAATGTCGCCAAATAGGTCAGGCTGAGAGAGACCCAGATCAGATCGCGGGTCGTGGCTGATGTAAATCGACCCACGCTGAACCAGCCCCGCCACCTCGTCTCCGGTCACCCAGGCTATTTTCTGATGTTCCAACGCCGTCCACTGGCCGCGCGCCAATTCGATCACGGATTCGTGCCGCACCGGATCGGCTAGCAGCAAGGCCGAGGCCTCGACTTTCAGCAGGCTTTGGAGTTGATCGAGGACAATCGGCAGCATTTCGGCGCGAGTGCGAGCCGCGCGCAGAGCCGAGGCGACCCGGCCGATGGCGGTCAATTCGCGCTCACGCTGCTTACGCAGCGTAATATCGCGGGCGACCACCTGAATGGCAGGCTGACTATGATAGATCAGCGGCGCAGCGACCACTTCAACTTCGACCGTTGTCCCATCCACCCGGAGAAATCTTTCTTCCAGTGGAGGAACTGATCTGCCCATATCAAGCATCTGGCGAAAACGTTCGCTCACGACAACGCGATCATCAGGGTGAACGAAATTGATGACGGGGTGGCCGAGAATATCACCCGCAGTGGCGGCTCTTAGCAGCTTAACGGCGGCCTGGTTGATGAACACGACCTGGCCTGCCCGGTGAACGACAATCCCATCGGGCGAGAGATCGACTAATTGGCGATAGCGTTCTTCGCTCTCACGCAGCGCGGCTTCAGCCAGTTTGCGATCGGTGATGTCACGCGCCACCCACAGCACTGAATCTTCCAGCAGCGGCGAAAGGGTGGTAGCAAACCAAACTTCCCGATTGCCAATCTTTAAGCAGTATTCGAGATTGACGGTCTGACGCGTGTCGGCGGCGCGGCGAACAGCCTCCAGAAACAGATCGGCCTGCTCGACGGCGAAAACTTCGTGCAGCGTTTTGCCCAATAATTCGGTCGAAGGGCGATACAACAGCGCTGGATTCGTCGGCGCAATCTGAAGATAGCGGCCCTGTCGATCGAGCACCAGAATAACATCCGGCATGGCGTTGAACAAAGCCCGCAATTCGGCCTCGGAAACGCGCAGTTTTCCTTCAGTCTGTTTGCGGGCCGTGATATTCCGCGAGACGCCCACCAGGCCAATCACCTGTCCGTCTTTATCTCGAATAGGCGTCTTGGTAGCCGAGAACCAGCGCGGCCGACCATCGCGTGTTGGGTTGTACTCTTCTCGATCGATCAATGGCTGCCCGGTAGCAACGATGACCTGCTCTTCCTCAAAAGCGCCGCGCGCTACTTCGGCCAGGAAGAAATCGGCATCGGTCCGCCCGACGGCTTGCGACGGATCATCGACGCCCAGAACTCTCACCTGGGCCTGATTGATGAGCGTGAAACGTGAAGCCGTATCCTTGAAGTAAATCGTGTCGGGGATATTGTCCAGCAGCGCGTGCAGCATATCGCGTTCACGAGCCAGTAAGGCTTCGGTTTGTTTGCGGGCCGTAATATCTTCCAACGTGCAATCAAAGTACGCGGCCCGGCCTTGTTCATCATAAATGACTGTGGCCGTGATGGACGCCCAGAGCGGCGTACCGTCTTTTCGCTTGAGCTGGAGCTGAACACCGGTGGCATGACCCTGAGCCAGCAGCCGTTCGGAGAACTGCGCTCGCTCGACGGGATCGACGTAAACGTCCGAAACATGGATGGCTTTAAGCGCTTCCTCGGAATCATAGCCAAAGATGTGGAATCCGGCCGGATTGATCATCAGAAACTGGCCGGTCGGACCGGGGGTGGTGCGATACACGCCGATTGGCAGATTCTCCATCAGCGTGCGATAGCGTTCTTCACTCTGGCGCAGCGCTCTTTCCGATCGCCGAAACGCGGCCAGGTTGCTGCGAATGAGCCAGTACAACAACACAGTGGCGATAAGGATGTACCCGCCATCCTTAAGAAGATCGACACGGGCATACGTCACGGGATCCGTCGTCGACAGCGGCAGTAGCCAGAAGGTAATGAGCACCCACCAGCCGCTGAGCAGCAAAAAGATCAGCGTAATCCTCGTCGCGATTTTGCGATCGTTAATCAACCAGGAAGATTTCAACATACGCTTCATAACCAGCCTCTTGTACGGCTTTCACACAGAGTTAGGTCAGAGTTTGGGCTGACATCATCATTATACTGCGAGATCGATCAAAACTAACACAGACAATCTTATATACAAGTGCTCAAGTCGGCGTCCCGCCGACGATCCGCGAGGACGCGGCTCGAGAGCGAAAAAAGCCGACATAGACAATCAAGGCGAGATTCGATCGCTTTACGCCGATCGGATCTCGCCCTAAACTGTCCAGAACGCACCGTCAATTCAGCCAGAAACTACGCTGTGCTGTGCAGCCGCTGTTTGATCGCCACTGACATCCGCCGAATGCCTTCCCGAATCATGTCATCGCCGGCATTGCTGAAGTTCAAGCGCATGGTGTTGGTGCCGCCGCCATTGGGATGAAACGAATGACCCGGCACAAAAGCGACCTTTTGCTGAAGCGCGTCTTTCAACAGCTCCGCCGTATCGATCGATTCCGGCACTGTGACCCACAGAAACAGCCCGCCCTCCGGGTGAGTCCAGTGGACTTCTGGCGGGAAGTATTCTTCGAACGAAGCCAGCATCACATCGCGGCGATGATGGTACACCTCGCGAATGGTGTGAACGTGTTTGTCAATGAACCCGTCACGCGAGGCTTCATAAGCGACCATTTGATCGAAGGTGCTGGTATTCAGATCGGTGCCCTGCTTCATCATCACCAGTTTGCCAATCACATCCTCCGGCGCGACAATCCAGCCTAAGCGCAAGCCCGGTGCCAGCGTCTTACTGAAGGTGCTGGTATAGATCACATTGCCTGTATAACCGCCGTGAGTGTCGCAGCCCAGATATTCCGCATCGAGCGTGACCAGCGGTTTGATGTGTTCGCCTTCATAGCGCAGTTGCCCGTAGGGATCATCTTCGATAATCGGAATCCCGTATTGTTCGGCCAGCGCGATCAAATCGTAGCGCCGCGTAACCGACAACGTGACGCCGGCCGGATTCTGGAAGTTGGGCAGGATGTACATGAATTTGGGACCGGTGCGCAGCGCCGCTTCCAACAATCCAACCTGCAAGCCATTATCATCGATCGGCACAGTGACGTATTGAGCCTGATAGGCCGTAAAGGCTTGAAGCGCGCCGAGGTAGGTCGGGTTTTCCGTGAGGATGCTATCGCCCGGATTGATCAGCAGCTTCCCGATCAGATCGAGCGCCTGCTGCGAGCCGGAGGTGATCAAGACGTTGTCGAGGCCCACCTTGATGCCGTAGCGGGCCATGTGTTGAACGATCTGCTCACGCAGCGGCGGATAACCTTCGGTGGTGCTGTATTGCAGCGCCTGCTGGCCCAGCTCAGACAGCACCGTGTCACTGGCGGCTTTCACCTGATCGATGGGCAGGAGTTCGGGCGCGGGCAAGCCGCCGGCAAACGAAATAATATCGGGCCGCTGAGTCAGCTTCAACAATTCACGAATGGTTGAACCGGCCATACTATGCGTGCGAAGTGCATAACGTTGTGCCCAGGGAGTAGTCATTTTTGTTTTTTTGCTCCGGATGTGGATTCGGGAATTTCAGATTCCAGATTATGCATGCGTTCAGTTGGCGCTTGAATTCTCACCACCAAGGCACAACGCCTGGCGGCCCAGGCCATACCCAACGCCATGCGTTGGTGGCCCGCCAGGCGCCGCCGCATTGCGGCGGGTATGG
>JADGQE010000114.1 GCA_017882055.1 Thermoflexales bacterium | reverse complement strand
GCCGTTTTACAAAATCGAGGATGTATTGAGCGTATCGATCAAAATCATCCAGATGATCCTGTAAGTCAGTATAGATTTGCGCATCGTCAACTTCCCAGTAGAGATGCACCAACAGATTGCGAAGTCCCGCCATCTGTCGGATCGTGAGGGTGAAGTCGTCGGGCAGCAGACCGTTCTCGTTCAACACGGTGAAGACATCGCGGTAGTCTTTGGGCGCGCGATAGCGTTCCGTCGAAATAATGTGATTGGCGAGATCGATGCAGACTTCAATCGCAACTTGCAGGTAATACTTGGCCGCGCCGATCTTGTCCGAATCGCCGAGAAACGTCGCGCGTTCGGTCAGGGCGAGTTTGTGAAGGTAGCCCACATAGGTGGCCAGGTTGCGAAGAAGTCCTTCGACCTTAGGCGCGTTGACCATACAAGCCTCGCTGCTGAATGTCGTCAAAGAAAGACTCGCGCAGTTGCCGGGCCACAGGTAGAAAATCGAAGTATTCAGAACGCGTGCGCGTTTCAAATTCGACGCGGGTGTCTTCATCGCGGGCAAACAGCAGAATGCCATCGGTGACCACTTGCCCGCGCAAAACCAGCGGCGCTTCATTGACGATTCTTACATCGATCTGACTCAAGCCGCAGCGTACAGCGATTTCGTCGGCCAACGCCAGTTCAAGATTGAGCCGATGGTGGCGGGCGGCTTGATCTTCAGCCACGACCACTGCAATATCGACATCGCTCAAAGGGGTCGCCAAGCCAGTCGCGGCCGAACCAAAAAGATAGGCCAGCACAACAGCCGGGTGGCGAGCCAACACCTCTGCCAGCTGGGAGGCGAGCGATTCAATTGAGAATCCGGCAAGCGTGTTCATGTTGAGTATTATAGCCGAAAATGAGGTCGCCGGTAAGACGCTTGCGGCGACCGACCACTGTCACCTAGAGTGATTTGCCATGATCCTGTCAATTGACCCTTGCGAGTGGATAGAGTAGAATGGGTTGCAACGAATCGATGAGGAGGTTGCCATGCCCGATATGACTCGACCGCGCTTCAATGTCCAGGTTGTGATGCCCACCTTCGTGATCACCGGTCAGATTGAACCGGTGGGGCCGTGGCTGGATTTCTTAAACGGCCGCGACAAGTACGAGATTGTCGTTCAGGCAGCGCGCGTTTTCCCGATCGGCTCAGCGGCTGCCTCAGTGCCTGAGCACTCGCAGGTCTGCTTGATCCGTTCCAATATCTGCCTGATCGTGCTGCTCGATTCGGCGGCGCAGCAATCGGTGCACATGCTCAAGCGCGCGCTGATGGCCATCAGCCACATTGGGCCGATCGTCTGCCGCGGCGAATATCACATGGGCGTAGATGCGCAGTTGTCTACTTACTTCGACGATTTGGTCGGCAGTTTCTTTCCGCTCACCAACGTCGATCTGTTCCCGGCGGTGGCGATGCCGGCCTCGCTGCCGCGCAAGGCGGATATGATCATCGCCAATCGCGCGCATGTGCAAGTGTGCTACCTGCCCTGAACTTTATCCGCAATCACTAACGCCACCGTGCTCGCGCCGATCGTTTCATATTCGATGCGCGGCGGCATTCCCCTTTGTCGAAAGATCGACTCGTGTCCGCCGGGCACGAGTTCGTTTTGCCCTGTGATGCGATACAGCCAATCGACGAAGCGGGCGCTCGGTTTCCGATCGGTCAGCTGCGCCCCGGCCACGATCACCAATCGACCCTGATCATTCGTCACGCGCTGAACTTCCTGCACGGTCGACGGCTCGACGATGTATTCGGTCGGGAAGGTGGCCACCACTGAATCGAAGGTGCTCGATCGAAACGGCAGCGCCTGAACGCGGCATCTCACCAGGGGCACTTTAACCTGCTCGCGCCGGATGCGCCGCTGCGCGATGCGGATCATGTCCGGCGAGAGATCGATCCCGATCGGCGAATGGCCCGATCGCGCCAACGCGATCAGCAAATGCCCTGGCCCGTGCCCCAGTTCCAGCACGCGCCGGCCGCGCACTCGACTGAGCGCCGTGCGTCCCCACGTTTTCCATTGCCCCAAAGAAACCAGCCAGGCTACGGCATCGTAGGTGAAGGCGAGCTGGTGGTACAACAGGTGAAAGGCAAATCGCAGAAAAGCGCGCCGCACAGACCGGATCTTCATTTCAGCCCCGAACGAATCACCTGCCGGTACACCTCGACGCGCTGACGGCGAAGTTCACGCTGATGGCCGAGCGCGCCTTTGAGCGATTCCAGTCCGATTTGCCAGCGATACGACCAGAGCAAAAACCACCGCAGTAGGCCGGCGACGCGCGGGCCGTGATACTTGCGAAAGTAGCGCACTTTGCTGGTCTGAAAATGAATGTGCCGCGCGGCGGCGGCTTGCTCGCTGCTTTTGCCGACGTAGTGAATCACTTTTGCTTCCGGCAGATACGCGATCTTCCAGCCGGCCTCTTTCACACGCCGGCACAGATCAAGTTCTTCGGAATACATGAAGAAGTTTTGTTCGTCGTAGACGCCGACCTGATCGAGGGTGCTGCGCCGAAAGAGCGTACAGGCCCCGTTCAGCCAATCCACTTCCTGCGTGACATCCGGCGAGACATCGTCCATGTAAAAGCGGCGCAGCCAACTGCGCGGCGCCAGCCCTTGCAGCCAGGTGCTTTCGAAGAAAGCCGTCTTGACCGTCGGAAAGCGGCGGCGTGAAGATTGGATCGATCGATCGGGGTTGAGCAGCTGTGGGCCGAGCGCGCCGACATCCGAATGGGCATCGAGGTAAGCTACCAGCGTTTCAAGTGCATTGTCGATGATCTCGGTATCGGGGTTGAGCACCAGCACGTAGCGTCCGTTCGACGCGGCGAGGCCTTGATTGTTGCCGCCCGTAAAGCCGCGATTGGTCGAGTTGGCGATCACGATCGTGGCCGGATATTTCGAGCGCACCAGCGCTACGCTGTCATCACTCGAGGCGTTATCGACGACGATCGTTTCAAGACACAGGCGGCCGGGCCGGATCGACGCCAGGCATCGCTCCAGTAGATCGCGCACGTTCCAGTTGAGGATCACGATCGATAGATCGATCACACCCACCTCTTGAACAATGCGGCGGCCGAGAGGCCGCCGCAGGCGTTGTCCGCTTCGTATCTGTTGAAGACAGCCGCTAATAGTAATACTGTTTAGTTAGCGGGCCGGGCTCCCACGCCCGGCGGCACACATGCACCGCGCTGCGGATGCAGTGCAGGTGTGGGAGCCGCCTCCGCTGTCTTTATCTAAACAGTATTGTCGCTAATAGCTGCGCGTCACCACGTATTCGGCCAGATTCAACATGGCCTCACGCGCGTCGCTGTCCGGCAGGCTGCGCAGCGCCGACTGGCCGCGTTGAACAAAACTGCGGGCCTCGTCCAGTGCTCGATCGATTGCGCCTGAGGCGCGCACGGCTTCGACGATCGGCAGCACGTGCCCGTCGTCGCGGCGGCCGTTGCCCACGATCTCGGCCACGCGGCGATCATCAGCGTGGGCGGCCATATAATCGATCACCGGCAGTGTCACAATGCCCTGGCGCAGGTCATTGGCGACCGGTTTGCCCACTTGCGATGCATCGCCCACAAAGTCCAGCACGTCATCCATGATCTGAAACGCGATACCGACGTCATGCCCAAAGTCCTTCAAGGCTTTGATTTGATCTTCGGAGGCGTTGATCAGGACCCCGGCGGCTTCAGTCGATAGTTCAAACATCGACGCCGTCTTGGCGTAGATGCGCTTGAAGTAATCTTCGCGCGTCTGGCGGATCTGCGGGTCGCTGAACTGCTGGCGCAGCTCGCCGGAAACGATCGTCATCAACGTGCGGGCGAAGATGCGCATCACACGCACGTTGTCGGTCTGCGCGGCCAGATCAGCCGCGCGCGCAAAGACGTAGTCGCCCGTGAGGATCGTTGCACCGGGTGACCAGCGCGCGTTCAACGTTGGATTGCCGCGTCGCAGCAACGATCCATCGACCACGTCGTCGTGTACCAGGGTCGCCGTGTGCAGCATCTCGACCGCCGCCGCCAGCGCGATGAGCTTGTCCGGATCGGACGGGTACAAACGACCGGCCAACAGCGTCAAAGCGGGCCGCACGCGCTTGCCGCCGCTTTCAAACAAATGGCTGATCGCTTCAGCGACCAGATCGAAGTCCGCTTCCTGAATCAGCGGTGTCTCGCGCAGGCGGGCTTCTACACGCTGTAGCTCGTCTTTAATTGGATCCAACATCGATATCGTGCTCAACCGACAAATTCCATTGCCCGGCCGAATAACCGGGCGGCGTTGGCCGTGGTCTGGCGCGCGACTTGCACTAATGGTAACGCCATAATCTGCGCGATCGTCTCAGCAACATGCCGGACATAGGCTGGTTCGTTGCGCCGACCGCGATGCGGCATCGGCGTCAAGAAAGGCGCATCGGTTTCAATCAGGATTCGATCGAGCGGCACCTGCTTGACGACGGCTCGTTCGCGTTCGGCTTTCTTGAACGTGATCGGCCCGCTGATGCCGATAAAGAAGCCCAGCTCAAACGCACGTTGTGCTACTTCGAGGCTGTCGAAATACGAATGCAGAACTCCCGTGATGTGTGTTGCGTCATGCGTGAAACTTTCCAGCATCGCCATGACATCCGAGATTGCATCGCGGCTGTGAATAATCACCGGCTTATTCAATTCCGCGGCCACGCCCAACTGCGCTTGAAAAACCCGCGCCTGCTGATCGGGATCGACTTTGTGCCAGTAATAATCCAGGCCAATCTCGCCAATCGCCACCACTTTAGGATGCTGCGCCAGCGAGCGAATTTCATTCAACATGGCGGTGTCGAACGGGGCGCAATCGTTGGGGTGCACCCCGACCGCGGCATAAACGGCTGGATGCTGATCGGCTAACTGGATCGAACGGCGGCTGCTGGCCACATCCACGCCGATCGAGACCATGCGCGTCACGCCGGCCTCGATCGCACGCCGGATCACTTCGTCCCGATCGGGATCGAAAGCAGTCCAGTGAAGGTGGCAGTGCGTGTCGACGAACATGGGTCGGGACGCTGATTCAAATCCATCGGCGCAATCAGCGTCATCGGTGTCCTCTTCCTACTTCAAGCCCGCGATCCTCAAGCCGTCTTGAAGAATCGCTTGCACTTTGTCGGCGTGCGTCGTTTCGGTGTACACGCGCACGATAGGTTCGGTGCCCGACAACCGAATCAACAGCCAGGCGTCATCGCCCATGACGAACTTGAAGCCATCGGTTGTATCCAGGTGGGTAAACTTCAGTCCGCCGATCGTATCCGGTCGAGCTGCCAGGACGCGCTGCGTGACGGCGTTGCGTTGTTCGGGTGTGCAGCGCGTATCGATCCGATCGTAGTAGTGCGGCCCGACTTTGCTGAACAGATACTCCAACAGTTGGCTGGGTTTCTTGCCGGTCCTGACCATGAAATCCAGCATGTACAAATTGCCAAGGATGCCATCGCGTTCCGGCACGTTGCCGCGAAAGGCGAAGCCGCCCGACTCTTCGCCGCCGAGCATCGCATCCGTCTCCATCATCTTCGGCGCGATGTACTTGAAACCAACGCCCGTCTCATAAACAGGCACGTTATACAACTTGCCGAGTTTATTCAACATCGAGGTGGTGCTCAAGGTCTTGACGATCGCGCCGCGTTCCTGACGAATCTCCAGGAAATACAAGGCGAGCAGGGCGTAGACTTCCAATTGATTGACGAAGCGGCCATGTTCATCGCCGATGCCCATGCGGTCGGCATCGCCGTCGGTGATGCAGCACACATCTGCGCCCAACTCCACCGTCTTGCGCAGGCCGACGTCGACATTGGGCCGAATCGGTTCGGGCCGGCTCATCTCGGGGTAGATGGGATTGCGCTCGTTGTGAATCTCGGTGACTTGCGTCTTGCCGCCGCTGAGCAGCCGCGTGAACCAGCCCGCGCCATTGCCCCACATCGGCTCGACGACGATCTTGAGTCCCGCCTGCTTGATCGGTTCCAGATCGATCAAGTGGTCGTTGATCAGGTGATCGATGTAGGGCGTCGCCGGATCGAAGACCTGGACCAGGCCTTTCGATTTAGCCTCGGCGAGGGGCATGGATTTGACGTTGTCGCTCGAGGCCGGAATGCGCGCTTCGATTTCTTTTAGCCCCTCCGGATCGATCGCGCCGCCGTTGGGATCGCGGACCTTGAAACCGTTATCGGTCGGCGGATTGTGCGAAGCCGTAATGTTGATCGCGCCGCCCGCATTGCGCGCCTTGACCGCGTAAGAGATCACGGGCGTCGGCGTCGGACCGTCGGTTAGCCAGACTCGAATGCCGCCGGCGGCTAAGACCTCGGCGCAGGCCGCCGCAAAATTCTCAGAATGAAAGCGCTTATCGTAGCCGATGATGACGCCGTGCTCGGCCAGTTTCTTCGACTGCAGATAAGACGCAAAACCCTGCGCGCAGCGCCGCACACTGGCAAAAGTATAATCGTCGGCGATCTGGCCGCGCCAGCCATCCGTGCCAAATTTGATCACAGGTTCGTTCACAGACTACGCTCCGTCTTTCTTCAGAGTTTCCAGATCTGCATCGACCATCATCTGCACGAGTTGCGGGAACGACACGCTCGGCTTCCAACCCAGCACCTGGCTGACTTTGGCGGGATTGCCGATCAAGTGATCGACTTCGGCGGGGCGCATGAAGGCCGGGTCCTGCACCACATACTGTTCCCATTTGAGGCCGACGTGATCAAAAGCCAGTTCGCAAAATTCGCGCACCGAATGCGTCTCGCCGGAGGCGACGACGTAATCGTCGGGCTGACCGGGTTGCAGCATCAGCCACATCGCGCGGACGTAGTCGCCGGCATAACCCCAGTCGCGTTTGGAATCCAGATTGCCCAGATGCAAATCTTTCGCCTGCCCCAGTTTGATCTTTGCCACGGCATGCGTGATTTTGTGGGTGACGAATTCCAGCCCACGTCGGGGCGATTCGTGATTGAACAGGATGCCGGAGCAAGCGTAGAGGTTGTAACTTTCACGATAGTTCACGGTGATCCAGTGGCCATAGACTTTCGCGACACCATACGGGCTGCGCGGATAGAACGGTGTCTTTTCAGTCTGGGGCACCTCTTGCACCTTGCCGAACATTTCACTGCTGGAAGCTTGATAGAACCGGATCGTCGGATCGACGTTACGAACTGCTTCCAATATGCGGGTCACGCCCAGCGCGGTGAACTCGCCGGTCAGCACCGGCTGTTTCCACGATGTCGGCACAAACGATTGCGCCGCGAGGTTGTACACTTCCTGCGGCCGATAATCGCGCAGAATCTCGATCAGCGAACTCTGATCGAGCAAATCGCCCTGCACGACTTCAATGTCATCTTGAATGTGCTTGATGCGATCGAAATTGACGGTGCTGGTGCGGCGCACCATGCCGATCACTTTGTAACCTTGCTGCAACAGAAATTCGGCCAGGTACGATCCGTCCTGACCGGTAATGCCCGTAATCAAAGCGCGTTTCTGGCTCAATTTGCATCGTCCTTGTGTAGTCTGTAATCTCAGGCGATTCGGTTTCGCCAATCCTCTAAAATGTCTTGCAGCGTTTGCTCGAACGAAAGGCGCGGCTCCCAGCCGGTTTGCTGCTTGAACCGGGTCGGATCGCAGCACGAGATCGGTACATCGCTGGGGCGGAACCTGGCTGGATCGGTTTCTTCCGTAATCTGGATGGGACTGGCCGCCAGCATAATGTCGAGCATTTCGCGCACCGATCGCGCCCGGCCCGAGCCGATGTTGTACACTTCGCCCGGCGCGCCGCGTTGCGCGCCCAGGATGTAAGCGCGGACCATATCACGCACGTCGGTGAAGTCGCGCTGCGCGGTCATGTTGCCGAGTCGCAGCACCGGCGGCCGCAGCCCACGCTCGATCTCGACGATCTGTTTGGCAAATGACGGCGCGACGAAGCGTTCATTCTGGCGCGGGCCGATGTGATTGAACGGGCGGACTCGAATGATCGGCAGCTGCTGGTTGAGGAAATACTGCAAGCCCATGAAATCTTGCGCGATCTTGCTGACCGAATAGGGATTGTTGGGGCGCAGCGGGGTGTCTTCATCCAGCGGCAGGTCGCTCGCGCGCACCAGTCCATATTCTTCGTTCGATCCGACTGCGATGATCCGAGGCGTAAGGCCGGCGGCTGCAACGGACTGCAGCAGGTTCAATTGCGATCGGATGTTTGTCTCATAGGTATCCCACGGGTCGGCCCAGGACTGCGGCACATAGGCTTGCCCGGCGAGGTGGAAAATATAATCGGGCTGCGATTGCTCGATCAATGCACGCACAGCCTCGGGATCACGTAGATCGGCCTGAATCGCCGATACGGCCCCCACGATATTGGCACGATCGCTGTCGAAAAGAAACGTCCCCCATACCTGCCAATCCGTTTCGGCTAGCAGTGCGTCGACCAAATGACTGCCGACAAAGCCTGCAACTCCCGTAATGAGCGCTCGCAAATTCTTATCCTTGTCTCAAGTGTCGCAGAAGTATTATACCGGATTTACGATGATGCGGCAAAGCCCCGGTGCAAAGAAACCACGGATGACACTGATAGCACGGATATTGTCGTGCATCACACAACAAAGTCCGACTTGGAGCACCTGGCTTCAGTCGGACTTTTTCAATCAAAAATCTGCAATCAACAATCCAAAATCGTTAGGTTCCTTCTTGCCATGAGGCGAGATACTTCACTTGCTCGGCCGTCAGTGTGTCGATCTGGACGCCCATTGCCGCCAACTTCAGCCGCGCAACCTCTTTGTCGATATCTTCTGGCACCGTGTAAACATCCGGCTTGAGTGACCTGGCATTCTTCGCCATGTATTCCGCCGACAGGGCCTGGTTCGCGAACGACATGTCCATGACCGAAGCCGGGTGGCCTTCGGCCGCGGTCAGATTGATCAGGCGGCCTTCGCCCAGTAAATTGATCTTCTTGCCGTTCTTGAGTGTATAAGTGTCGACGAACTCGCGCACTTTGCGCGGCGCACCGACTGACATCTCCGCCAACGCCGGAATGTCGATCTCGACGTTGAAGTGACCCGAGTTAGCAACCAAAGCGCCGTCCTTCATTAACGGGAAGTGCCGTGCGTCGATCACGTTGATGTCGCCAGTTGCGCTGATGAAGATGTCGCCCTTCGAGGCCGCTTCGGTCATCGGCATGACTTCGTAGCCATCCATGACCGCTTCAAGCGCCTTGAGCGGATCGACTTCGGTGACGATGACGTGGGCGCCCATGCCGTCTGCGCGCATCGCAATGCCGCGCGAACACCAGCCGTAGCCGGCCACGACCAGCTTCTTGCCGGCCAGTAGAACATTCGTCGCACGGATCACACCGTCGAGCGTGGATTGGCCTGTGCCGTAACGGTTGTCGAACATGTGCTTGGTGTTGGCGTCGTTGATGGCGATGATGGGGAATTTCAACGCGCCTTCTTTCGCCATGGCGCGCAGACGAATGACGCCCGTCGTCGTCTCTTCCGTGCCGCCGATGATGCCGTCGAGCAGTTCGGTGCGGCTCTTGTGCAGCGTCGAAACGATATCCGCGCCATCGTCCATGGTCAGCTGCGGCTTGTGATCGAGCGCGGCTTTGATGTGTTCGTAATAAGTGTTGTTGTCTTCGCCTTTGATGGCGTAGACGGGAATCTCGTAGTTGGCGACGAGCGAGGCCGCCACATCGTCCTGGGTGCTGAGCGGATTCGAAGCGCACAAGACGATGTCTGCGCCGCCGAGTTGCAGCGTGTGCATCAAGTTCGCCGTTTCGGTCGTCACATGCAGACACGCGCTGATGCGCAGGCCCTTCAGCGGCTGCTCTTGTTTGAAGCGCGCTTTGATGATGCGCAGCACTGGCATTTCCTGCTCGGCCCACTCGATGCGATAGCGGCCGCCGGTCGCTAGATCCAACTTCTTAACATCATGTTCGACAGTCATTTTGACTCCATTTCTGATTTTAGATTTCTGACACTTGCACTGCACTGCGTTTGGTGCAGTGCAGGTGTTTTGGATTTTGAATTGCGATCCCTTCGAAAAAGGGAACGACCTTCTTGAAGCCCAGCTTTTCGTATACGCGGATGGCTGACAGGTTATCACGCGCGACGCTTAATCCGATGGTGGTGATCCCCCGATCGATCAACGCGGCACACACCGCACTGGTGGTGATGGTCGCGTAGCCGTGTCCACGCTGATCGGGTCGCGTCATCACATTGCCTAATGCGGCGATGTGTCCCTGATCGGATACCACGTGTGTTCCTGCAACGGCGATCAAATGCCCGGCTTGTTTGATCCCGTAAAATACGCCGGCCGCTACTTCCGATGGTTGAAACGCGTCGCCG
>JADGQE010000006.1 GCA_017882055.1 Thermoflexales bacterium | reverse complement strand
GCATCCGTTTATGATTGGCAAACTCAACGTCGGCTCGAATGATTTGCTATGGCGCGCGATTGGCCTGGCCGGGTTGGCGGCGTTGGCAGGTGTTTGGACTATGCGATCGAAGGGGGAGCGCCGATAATGCAGCGCGATCTCACCCAGATCCCGATCGTGAAAGCCACGCTGCGCAGCCGCTGGCCGCAATTGATCATCCGAGTGATTGCGTTGGCTGGTTTCGTCTTTGCCATCGTCGCCGGCTTGATCGGCACACCGGTTGGCAACCATAACTTCAGCATTGTCTTTGTATGGATCGCATGGTGGGCGTTGCTTATGCTATTCGCAGTGCCGTTCCTGGGACGTGGCTGGTGCAGCATCTGTCCGATTCCCATGCCCGGTGAATGGCTGCAAAACGGCGCGGTGCTTGGCCCGCAGAAGAAAGGTCTTAGTCTCGGGCATAAATGGCCCAAACGTTTCCGCAACATCTGGCTGCAGAACATCGCATTCACACTCGTGGCGTTGTTCAGTGCAACCATATTGACGCAGCCGAGTATCACGGGCATTGTGCTGCTGATCTTTCTGGTCCTCGCGATTGCGACGAGCTTGATTTTTGAGCGGCGTGCATTCTGTCGTTATCTGTGTCCGGTCGGCGGCTTCATCGGCTTGTATTCGCAGCTCGCGCCGGTCGAGGTGCGCGTCAAAGATGCCGAGGTCTGCGCCGCACACATTGAGAAGTCCTGTTACATTGGCAGCGCCGATGGCTACGGCTGTCCGTGGCTCGTATATCCCGGTACGCTGACCAAGAACACGTATTGCGGCACTTGCCTTGAGTGCCTGCGAACGTGCACGCAAGACAACGTCGCCTTTAACCTTCGATCGTTTGGCGCAGACTTGCAACAGCCGGCCGGCCGCCGACTTGACGAGGCTTTCAAAGCTTTCATCATGCTTGGCGCAGCGATGATCTACTCGGCGGTGATGTTGGGGCAGTGGGGGGCGCTCAAATCAGCGGCGTATTCGGTTGGTTCGCTGCCCTGGTTGGAGTACGCTGTGGCATTTGTAGCCTTTATCTTTGGCGTGTTGCCCGGCTTATTCCTGATCGCCGTGGCAGTCGGGCGAAGACTGAGCCAATCGAAAGAGACGTTGAAGAAAACGTTCGTTGCGTTTGCATATACGCTGGTGCCGTTGGGACTCGCGGCGTGGATCGCCTTCAGTATAGCGTTCGTGTTTTCCAATATCTCATATCTATGGCCGACGTTATCTGATCCGATGGGCCAGGGTTGGAATCTGCTCGGCACGGCCAATGTGAGTTGGACGCCCTATCTCACTTCGATGGCGCCGTTATTGCAAACGCTGGTATTGCTGGGCGGATTAGCCTGGGCGAGCGTCACCGCGCGCCGCATTGCCGCAGAGAAACTATCGGGCCGCCGCGTGATGCTGCAAGCTCTTCCCGTGACGGCTTTCTGCTTTGTCATCACCGTCGGTTTGATGGGATTGCTGATCGCATGAAGGCCGAATGGTTCGCAAGGCTAGTTGTAATTCTGCTGGGCATCGGCCTGCCGCTGCTCGCCATATTCGCTCGATCGGATGCCGGCGTCATCGAGGTGCATGGCAAAGTCGCCGAGAATGGCGGTTGGACGCCGGAGAGCTTCAACGCCGTCGTCGGCCAGCCGATCCATTTGCGGTTGACGTCGGATGACGTGGTACACAGCTTCGCCATCGGCCAGAGCGACACAGCACCGATCGATGTGATGCCGGGTCAGATGGCGGATGCCACGCTCGTCTTCGACAAACCGGGCAAGTATACGTTCTACTGCACACGTTGGTGCGGTGTCAATCATTGGCGGATGCGCGGCACGATCGAGGTGAGCGGATCATCAACTGAGGTTGTTACGCCGACAACACCATTGTATGTCGCGCTTAAGCTCAGTATCGACGATCCGCATCCGGCCGAAGTCGTGCCGGTGAGCAGACCATCGGCGGCGCAGGCTGGTGCACCTGGCGTGAAAGTCGATCTTCCAGCAGAGGTGTATCGCACCCAAAGCCCGGTTGAAGTCTGGAAGCAGTTGCGCGCCGCGTCGTTTTCGAATGGGCTAAGTGATATGCAGGTGTGGAATCTCGTTGCGTGGGTGTGGCGATCGAACACGACACCCGAATCGATCGCCTCAGGCAAAAGGCTCTACTCCCAAAATTGCGCGGCCTGTCACGGCGAAACGGGTCAGGGCAATGGCGTCATGGCGGCTTCGCTTAAGAAGGCCGTGCCGTCCGGTAACATGTCGGGGATGCCGGGGCATGACACCGCAGCGCCTGTCAATTTTACCGATGCCAGGAATATGCTCGGCGCGAGCTCGGCGATTCTGCAAGGCAAGATCATTCGCGGCGGTATGGGTACCGGCATGCCGTACTGGGGACCGATTTTCACCGACGCGCAAGTCTGGTCGTTGGTCGATTATCTGTGGACGTTTCAGTTTGAGGAGGGCGACAAGCCATGAGCAACAAGAAAACAAAACGAAAAGCGCCGCCACCCACGAGTCGTTTTCCATGGTGGGCCGTGGCGATGTTCGCTGTTGGCGCAATATTAATTGTGCTGGTGGCGCTGAGTAATGCGCCGCGCGCAAGCGCGCCGGCTCCGGCCAGCGTGCCCACACTTCATTCGGGCAGCGGACCATCTTCACCAGCGGCGAACAGCGGGCCGAAGCTCGCTGCCGACAAAGAGAAGATCGATCTGGGTAATGTGCCGTTGGGTCAAACGGTCAGCGTGTCGTTCGAGATCACCAATGTCGGCGATCAGTTGCTACAGTTTAGCGAAGCGCCTTACATTGAAGTCAAGGAAGGATGTTGACCGCCAACACCGACCATCGGTTCGATGGTCATTAAGCCCGGTGAAAAGACAACGGTTGCGATGTCCTTTATGATGCACGGAGATATGGGCGGGCCGCATGATTTTCGGGTGCATCTGCGCTCGAATGATCCGGCGCAGCCCGATGCGACGCTGCAAGTGTTATCGAATTGGGTTCCATAGTGCTGGTTGGTTTGATTGCGTTGGAAGTGCAAAATGGCGAGTTTAACTGAACGTTTAACATGGCTGAATCCGTCCGACGATCCTGCCTCGCTTACGGCGTTGCGGCGACGCGTCCACGTTCTGAAGCGAATCGTACCGCTGGGTTTATTGGCATTGGTGGTGTTGTATGAAGTCGGCCTATCGCAGTGGATCTCTGCTGGTTTGGGCGACAGCTATCACTACCTGGCGGAGATAGTGGTCTACGGTGTGTTTGGACCCGTGCTGGCTTATCTGTTGTTGCACTTCCTCGATCGTTGGCTGGAAGAGCGCGAGACCAGCGAACTTCAGGCCCAGTTGCTGAGCCAGGCGAAGCTGCGCAATCAAATCAGCCGCGAGATCAGCGACGACGCGCTGCAAACATTGTTTGCGGCCAGCGTGCTCCTGGCCTCCTTACAGGATACCTTGCCGGAAGTCTCACCCGAGACGACTTCGACGCTTATCAAAACCGAGCAGGCCATGGATCGCGCCATTCGACAGCTGCGCGATCATCTGCAGAGCTAGGCGAGGCCCGATCGAAAATGTGTCTATACGATAGCTTATGGTCCGCGCATCACAGCCAGGTTTCCCAACACGCCCCACGAATTTAAGAAACTGTTGAGCGATCGCATGTAGAAAGGTCAATGCTGCAATCAATAAGAACAGGTGCAGGCTGGATCGCATCAGTCCTTCCTCATATCGCCCGGCACACCAGGCCCTTCAAGTATTCGGATTCGGGGAAACTTAGCAAAATCGGATGATCGCTCGACTGCGATAGCCGCTCGACGATCTGCATATCACGCTGGGCGTCGATGGCCGCGCCGAAGACGATCTTTTGAAAGAGGTCCGTCGAAATGGAACCCGAACACGAGAACGTAATCAGGTATCCGCCGGGCTTGAGGAGTTGCATTGAGACAAGGTTGAGGTCTTTGTAAGCGCGGGCCGCCCGATCGATCTGCGATTGCGATTGGGCCAGCTTCGGCGGATCGGCAATAATGACATCGAAGGTGCGCTTCATGGCCCGCAGCTTGCGCAGTTCCGAGAACACATCGGCCTCGACGAAATCTTGATCATTCACGCTGAAGCCGTTTAAGCGGACATTCTCTTTTGCCAACGCCAACACGTCAGCCGACGAATCCACGTTGGTTACCGACTTCGCGCCTGCGCTCAACGCGGCTACGGCAAACCCGCCCGTATACGAAAACAGATTCAGCACGTCAGCATCCTGGCAGTACGCTTTGATCTTGCGCCGATTGTCGCGCTGATCGAGATAAAAACCGGTCTTGTGGCCGCGCCTCACATCGACTAAGAAACGATGGCCGTCTTGCTCGATCTCGATGCGATCCGGTGGCTCGACACCGCTGAGCAAACTCGTGTGTCGTTCGAGTCCTTCTTTCTGGCGCACCTTCACATCACTGCGTTCGTAAATGCCGCGGGGCTTCAAGAGTTCATTCAATTGATCGGCGATCTGCGATTTGGCTTGTTCGATGCCCAGCGTCAAAACCTGAATCACCAGCCATTCACCGTATTGATCGACCACGAGTCCCGGCAATCCATCGGATTCGGCATTAATCAATCTCCGTGCTGTTGAATCGGTGCGCAAGTTGATCGAACGGCTTAGCCGCCTGGCCCAAAACTCTGCGTCGATCGCTTCGGCTGCATTCCACGTGAGCAAGCGCACGACGATCTGCGATTGGCGATTGACGTAGCCGCGTGCCAGAAACTCGCCTTGCGGCGTGACGACATCGGCGATATCGCCATCTGCGACTGATGGGTCGATGCGTTCGATCGCGCCGGAGAAGATCCATGGATGCCGCTGACGGATCGGCTTGTCACGATTGGTCTTGATGATCACGTGCCCTAATGTCATTCAACGCTCCCACATAAACTGACGCGCGGAGTGTATGCTGCGCGCGTCAGGTAAGTCAATTGAAATCTACTTCAACTTCGCAGCAAGCGACTCAACGCGGCTTCGTCCAGAATCGTGATACCCAGCTGCTGCGCCCTGGCGAATTTGCTGCCGGGCGTTTCGCCCACGACGACGTAATCCGTTTTCTTACTGACGCTGTCGATGACTTTGCCGCCGGCCGATTTGATCGACGCAGCGATTTCGTCGCGCGGTTTCGACAGCGTGCCGGTAATGACAAACGTTTTGCCGGCCAACTTCTCATTTGAGTGCGGCGATTCATCTTCATCAAATACAATTGTTATTCCAGACTTCCTGAGCTTTTTTATTAGATCGATGTGCTCCTTGCGGTGCGTCCAATCTACAATGCTGGTTGCGATCGTCGTTCCGATACCATCAATCTGAGTGAGCTCGTCTTCATCCGCTTGCATGAACTTGTCAAGTGAACGAAAATGTTTGGCAAGCGTTTCCGCTGCAACGTAACCCACATGCGGAATTCCGGACGCTATAATCACGCGACTGAGTGGCCGCTCCTTAGAAGCCTCAATGGATTGCAGTAACTTGTCGGCTTTCTTTTCGGCAAAGCCCTCCAATTCCAGCAGTTGATCGCGCGTGATCGAATAAATATCGGCCACGTCTTCGACCAGGCCCGTCTCGATCAACCGTGAAGCGATCTTCTCCCCCAGCCCGTCAATATCCATTGCGCCTTTGCTGACAAAGAACTGCACCGCGCGATCCAATCGGCCGGGGCAATCGCGATTGGGGCAATAGATTGCCACTTCGCCTGCACGGCGGATCGTCGGTGTGTCGCAGAACGGACAATTCCTGGGCGGTTCGATCGTTTTCTCCTGGCCGCTGCGCAGCGCCACAACCGGCCCGGCAATGTACGGAATCACGTCGCCCGATCGTTTGACGATCACCCGATCGCCGATGCGAATGTCCTTGCGGGCGATGTCGTCGAAATTGTGCAGCGTCGCGCGTTCGATGGTTACGCCGCCGACGTTGACAGGTTCGAGAATAGCATACGGCGCCATGATGCCGGTACGACCGATGTTGACGCCGACGTTGAGCAGCTGGGTTGTTGCCTCGCGGGCCGGGAACTTCAACGCAATCGCGCCGCGTGGGTCTTTGCCCACGATGCCGAGTTCGGCCTGCAAGTCCAGATCATCGATCTTGATGACCATGCCGTCGGCCTCAAACAGGAACTCGTCGCGTCGATCGATCCACGTTTCGCAGTAGGCGATCGCTTTGTCGAGCGAGTCAAAGCGTTTAGCCGCCTGGGTGACGGGCAGGCCGACTTCGCGCAGGTAGTTGAGCAGTTCCCATTGCGAACGCGGTGTCGTGCCATCCGCATTGACGACGGCATAGCACAGCAAACTGATCGGCCGCGAGGCGGTGACGCGCGAATCGAGTTGGCGCAGGAAACCGGCTGCTGCGTTGCGCGGATTGGCGAAGGTCTTGCCGCCTTTCGCTTCGATCTGCTGATTCATCGCCTCGAAATCTTGCGTGGTAATAAACGCCTCGCCGCGAACGACGAAGGTCGCCGGCACAGCCACTTTGCTCTTGGCCTTCTTCTGGGTCACCGGAATTTTGAGCGGCACTCCTTTGACCGTTCGTAGATTCGGCGTGATGTCTTCGCCGATTCGTCCGTCGCCGCGCGTGGCGCCCTGGATAAAAACACCCTCACGATAATGCAGGACCACCGTCAGCCCATCGATCTTGGGTTCGACGGTAAATGAGATTTGGCGGTCAGCCGGAAACAATTTTGAAGTGCGCGTGAACCAATCGCGCACATCGTCGCCGTTAAACGCATTCGCCAGCGAAAGGATCGGCGCGGGATGCGTGACTTTGGCAAAGCGCTCGCTGAGCTGCCCGCCCACGCGTTGGGTCGGCGAATCCGGCGTGATCCACTCGGGATGCGCAGCCTCGATCTGGCGCAGTTCGATCATCAAGCGATCGTATTCGGCATCGCTGATGACGGGATCATCGAGCACGTTGTAGCGATAGTTGTGGAAGTTGATCTGCTCGCGCAGTTCGGCCAATCGCTGTTGAAGGTTGGGCATAGATTGATTACCTCTCCTCAGGCACTCACCGGGGAGCCGGGTGATGTCACAACGAGCCTTTGATGATCCCGCCATCGACCGGCAGCGTAATGCCTGTGACAAACGAAGCGCGCGGCGAGGCCAGCCATACCAATGCATCCGCGAATTCAGCCGGGACGCCCATGCGGCCCATCGGAATTTCGGCGATCTGTTTGGCGGCTTCTTGTTCAAGCGTTGTACCGTTGCGCTGTGCGCGCGCTGCCATGATCTCGTCGACCCGCTCGGTCTTGGTCCAGCCCGGCGCGATGGCATTGACGCGAATGCCCTGCGGCCCCAGCTCATTAGCCAGCGTTTTGATGAGGCCAATCACACCCAGGCGCAGCGAGTTGGAGAGTAACAAGCCGTCTGCCGGTTGTTTCACTGTATAGGATGTGATGGCGACGATCGATCCGCGTTGGGGTGGATCGTTTTTAAGCAGGTGGGGCAGGGCGGCCTGGCATAATCGCACCACGCTCAACAACGTGAGTTGAACTGCGGCTTCCCAGTTCTCCCACTTCAAAGTTTGGAATTGCCCCGGAGTCGGGCCGCTGGCATTGGTCACCAGCACATCGAGCCGGCCCCAGCGATCGATGACGGCCTTCACGGTCTGATCGACCTCGGGCGGTTTTGAGACATCGCCGACGATCGGCCAGACCTCGGCGCCGGTGTCGCGCCTGATGGCTTCTGCGGCCAAGCTGATCCGTTCGTGATTGCGGGACGAGATGGCGACGCGAGCGCCTTCTTCGGCGAAGCGGCGCGCGCTGGCAGCGCCTAATCCGCGTGAGGCCGCAGTGACGAGAACCACTTTGTCTTTTAGTTTGAGATCCACGATCGATTCCTTTCGATTGCAACCTGGCGAGGTTCTATTCCGGTGAAGTCATTGCTCATCGATGTACTCAAATTTCAGTTGAATGCCCCCAATGCCGATCACGTCGCCGCGGCTGATGATCAACGGTTCTTCGACGGGAACGTCGTTGAGCCGCGTGCCATTGCGGCTGTCGCGATCTTCCAGCCACCACTGGCCGCCGCGCCAGGCGATGATTGCGTGCTCGGCCGAAGCATACGGTTCGGCGATGGAAATCGTACTGGTCTCGGCTCGCCCGATCGTGGTGAAGGCCGACAGGGGGAACAGTTCGTCTTGTGGCAGGTCGTCGTTGCCGCAGGTGACGCGCAATCGGGCCGGTCGTTCACGTGCGACGGTGGCAGATGGCTGGCGTGTTGCAGATTTGAGATCGCGCCACAACAAAACGAAGAGTGTTCCCAGGAAAATGTAGAGCAGCAGACTCAGTAGAACGCGAACGATGAAGATCGGTGCTTCCATAAGAAATTCTCAATGATCATTGTTCTGGGGCATCGCAGGCGTATCCTGGGCTGTAACAGGCGGCTGAGCCGGGATGGGGGTGTCCTCGCCGAAAATGATCTGTACGCCGGCCAGGCTGATCACATCACCACCCTGCAGCATCACTTCAGACACTACGTCGCCATTCACCACTGTGCCGCCACTTGATCCGGTATCATATAAAACGTAGTTACTTTGCCGCACGCGCAATTGCGCGTGATGGCGCGAGATACGCGTGTCGTCCAGGACGATATCATTGTCCAGCGCGCGCCCGATCGTGACGACGGGTTTGACCAGCGGCACATGGCGACGGCCTTCGAGGATCAGAAAACTGTGCCGCTCGACGGTGGCACGCAGGGTCTGGCGTGCGGCATCGACTGCCTCTGGCGCAATTTCGGCGGTCTGGCCGACCGGCGCGGTATCCTGCGCAACGTACTGCGCGGTGACGGAAACCTGTTTGCGCGGGATCGACTCCTCGGATCGGATTTCGACGACGGGCTGATCCGTCATGCGCAGCTGCGCACGTTCGGCCAGATCGATCAACGACTGAGTCAGATCGTTCGGCAGGGTGGGCTGCGATTGGCGCAGCGCTTCGAAGTCGCCCGGATTCAAATAAACCCAGTAAATATTCGGCGCATACTTCTCGCCTGTTTCAGATGTAAATTGATTATCTTCCATTGCGCGGGCCAGCACGCCGGCAACTTCCATCGGCTGCAACCGGCCGCCGAACATGCGGCCAAAGGTGCCTTCCACCCAGTGCTCGGCCAGCGCTTCAAACCTGGCAATCTTGTTCAATGCATCCTCGCTTCAGTTTTCGCAAACTTCACGGCGATTATATCCTACCCAAAACGGATCGACAACCGTTGGCGAATCGAGTATACTCTGGCTTAATCAGTGCGATCCAGGTGAACGGATACAGATTGAAGGCGGGGTCTGGCCTTTTTCGAATGTGATTATATAGTGGAGTTGGAAGATAGAACTATGCGGGCGGCCTGGATACTGATTGCCGGGCAGTGGGGTATAATAAGACGCAAGCTTGCAGTACCCGTTTTCGAAGCCGAATTAAAGCACACCATTCTCTCATAGGACAATTGCTCATGACGGATACCGATCCCCAGCTCGAAGAAAAACTGCGTCAAGGTTTCAAGTATCTGAATCGTTTCATGTTGATCATGTGGCGGCTGGGTTTGGGTAACTGGCTCAATGCCTGGCCGCAGGTCCTCGGCCGATACATGGTCATCACCCATACGGGTCGCAAGTTAGGCCGTCTGCGGCGCACACCCGTCAACTATGCCATTGTCGCGAATGAAATCTACTGCACCGCCGGATTCGGTCCTGTCTCTGACTGGTATCGCAATCTCAAAGCCAATCCGCAGGTGGAAGTGTGGTTGCCGGAAGGTTGGTGGAACGGTGTGGCCGAAGAGGTTGTCGATCCCAGCGTGCGCCTTTCGTTGCTCAGGCAAGTATTGATCGGCAGCGGCTTTGCGGCGCGCGCTTTTGGCCTCGACCCCGTCACGATGTTGGATGATGAATTGGCTTCAAAAACAAATGAATATCCACTGATCCACATCAAGCGCCTCGCAGCACGCACCGGCCCAGGCGGCCCCGGCGATCTGGCCTGGATCTGGCCCATCGCCACGACGTTCTTGCTGCTCAAAGCGTTGTTCCGCCGCAAGCGATAGTTAAAGAAGAAACCTTGTTTCTTTTTGCTTCATCTTTCCCGCCGTCGCTAGCTGTGCCCAATAGAACGTGATGCGTAAAACGCATGACTCTACGCTTTACGCATCACGCCGTATGCACTCAATCGCTTACTGCTTGCGGCCAAACTTCGCTTCGAGAATCTCCGCCAGCGTGGGTTGACCGATCTCCTGTAGTTCATAGCGCACACGCTGTGAAGGCCGATTAATCTCGACCACACGTCGTAGATCGATCGGCGTGGCCACGAGGACCAGATCACTGGGCGTGTTGTTGATCGTTTCGCCCAGTTCTCTCACCTGATCCGGGCCGTAACCCATGGCCGGCAGCACCGGGCCGGTGCCGGGATATTTCTTGTAAGTGTCGATGATGGTGCCGACGGCATACGGACGCGGATCGATGATCTCGGCTGCGCCGAAGCGCCGCGCGGCGACGACCCCTGCGCCGTACGCCATCTCGCCGTGGGTCAGCGTCGGGCCATCTTCGATCACGAGCACGCTCTTGCCCCGGATCGCGCTGGGATCATCGACGAAGATCGGTGAGGCGGCTTCGACCACGGTGGCGTTCGGGTTCACGGCCATGATGCTGCGCTGGACCTTGGAAATATTTTCGAGATCGGCCGTGTCGATCTTGTTGATGACGATCACATCGGCCATGCGCAGATTCGTCTCGCCGGGATGATAAGTCAGTTCATGGCCGGGGCGATGGGGATCGGCCACGACGATGTGCAAATCGCTTTGGTAAAACGAAAGGTCATTGTTGCCGCCGTCCCAGATCACGATGTCGGCTTCTTGCTCGGCCTGTCGCAGAATCAGCTCATAATCGACGCCGGCATAGATCACCACGCCGCGATCGATGTGGGGCTCGTATTCCTCGCGTTCTTCGATCGTGCATTCGTGGTCGTTGAGGTCCTGGTAAGTGGCGAAGCGCTGCACCATTTGTTTGACGAGGTTGCCGTAAGGCATCGGGTGACGAATCGCGGCGACTTTGTAGCCTAAGTCTTTAAGCACCTGCGACACGCGCCGCGTGGTCTGGCTCTTGCCCGCGCCGGTGCGCACAGCGCCGATCGAAACGACCGGCTTCGTCGATTTGATTTGCGTGTACTTCGGGCCCATCAATCGAAAATCGGCCCCGGCGGCCAGCGCGGCTGAAGCTCGGTGCATGACCGTTTCGTGGCTGACATCCGAATAAGCGAACACGACCTGATCGATATCGTGTTTCTTGATCAGGTCGGTCAATTCTGATTCGGGATAGATCGGAATTCCGTGGGGATACAACTTGCCTGCCAGCTCGGGGGGATAGCGCCGGTCGTCGATGTTGGGGATTTGGGTGGCCGTAAAAGCCACGACCTCGTAGGCGCTGTTGTCGCGGAAGAACGTGTTGAAGTTGTGGAAATCACGTCCGGCAGCGCCCATAATGAGAATCTTCGTCTTGGTCATAAGCGAACTCCTTCAAGGGGATAGATTTCGGAGCCGTCACTCCGCCTGGCGCGCCACTGCCGCATCGCGGCAGACACACCGCACTGCGCCGGCCATGCCCGATGCTCCACCGGAGCATCGGGCATGGCCCGCTTGGCGCACGCAGTGGGTGCAAGTGTGGCGTGAGCGCGGACATTTGCTCAGCCCAGCAGTCCGTTTGACACTGATCAGGAATGCTTGGTGTTATTTTGGGCCAGATTGGGCAGAGCCGCCAGCGATCCTAATACACCGTTGATAAAACGTGGCGCGCTGTCCGCGCCGTAAGTCTTCGCCATTTCTATGGCCTCGTTGATCGCCACTTTCAGCGGCGTGATGCGCGCGATGCCGAATTCGTAAATCGCGATGCGCAGTACGTTGCGATCGATCACGGCCATTTGATCGATCGGCCATTCGGGCGCGTGTTCGTGGATCAGCTGGTCGAGTTTGGCCCGATTTTGCAGCACACCTGTGACCAACTGGCGGGCGAATACTTCGCCATCCGACGTCAGTGTCTCTTCGGCGAGACGCTGAGTCAAGACGGTGCCGGGCTGGTGAACCGTCGTGTCCAATTCGTAAAGTGCTTTGAGAGCCACCGTGCGGGCGCGTCGCCGATTTTTCAAGGTTTACGACTGCTTTTCATTAGCCGGCGCGGTTGAATACACAACGTCCTGAATATGCACGTTGACTGATTCGACATCCAGGCCGACGATCTCTTTGAATGATCGGGCGACGTCGTGCTGGATATTCTGGCCGACTGCAAACATGTTCGTCTCGGGCCGGGCCTGAACGTAGATATCCGCTTTGACGCGGCCGTTGACCAGTTCGACGTTGACGCCGTCGTTGGGATGGAGCAGCCGCCCGCTGTTGCCCATCCGTGCCACGCCGTCGACGCGCAGTGTGGTCAGGCGCGCGATGGTATTCAACACATTTTGCGCGATCGTAATCGTGCCATGCGATTCTTCGTACATGCGAGTGCTCCTTGATCCTTGCGAACGGTTAAGCCTTGCGAGGATTCTGTCTGTTCGTCGGATAGTTGTCTGCAACCCTCGCAAAGTTGCTGCTATTGCATAACCATTCCGCCGTCGACCGACAGGACCTGCCCGGTGATAAACGCAGCCTCGTCCGAGACCAGGAAGGCGACCGCGTTCGCGATATCCTGCGGCACGCCCCAGCGGCCAAGGGGTGTATTTTTAATGGCCATTTCCTTCAACTCCGCCGGCAGGTCCTTCGTTAAATCTGTTTCGATAAAGCCGGGTGCCACGGCGTTGACGGTGATCCCGCGCGATCCTACCTCCTTGGCGAGTGCCTTGGTAAAACCGATCAGCCCGGCTTTGGAGGAAGAATAGTTCGTCTGACCGGCCTGACCGGCCAAACCTGAAACCGAGGAGATGTTGACGATCCGGCCGGAGCGCTGCTTCATCATGGGACGGACCGCGGCTTTGGAGCAATTGAAAGCACCTTTGAGATTGATGCTGAGCACCAGATCCCAATCGGCCTCGCTGATACGCATGATCAGATTATCGCGCGTCGTGCCGGCGTTATTGATCAGAATATCAATCCGGCCAAACTCCTCGATCGCGCGGTCGATCATAGCTTTGGCGCTTTCGCTGTCAGCCACGTTGCCCTGGACTGCGATCGCGCGCCGGCCTGTGCTGGCGGCGATTGCCTGTGCGGTGGCCTCGGCCTTTTCAAGCTTGATGTCGGCCACGACCACGTGCGCGCCGTGCCGGGCGAGTGTCTCGGCTATCGCTTTCCCAATTCCCTGCGCGCCTCCGGTTACGACGGCGATTTTATCTTTCAGTCGATCCATCTCAATCCTTCCTTTCGATTTGCAAGTTTAGTGATGAGGTCTGATGAGCATGGCTGCGCTCAGCCTGAAAATTGCGATGTCTATTCGCTGTGTGTCTGCAAGTGGATGCGCGCCAAATCTTCGAGCACGCTGATGACGGCCGAATTGTCTTCATTGCCCCGGCCCGCCGTGATCATGGCATTGAATAACTGTGCGTTGACGGCGGTTGCGGGCAGCGGCACGCCGAAGGCCTTGGCCATGTCCATGACGATGTTCAAATCCTTGTACTGCATCGACGCTTTGAAGCCGGGTGCGCGATTGCCTTTGAATAAGCGCGGCGGCTTGTTGTCGAGTGTCCAACACTGGGCCGCGCCGCCTTTGATTGCTTCGATGACTTTGGTGGGATCGGCGCCCGCTTTCTGTGCCAGTACCAGCAGTTCACTCATGGCCACCATTTGCGCAGCGACCATGATCTGATTCGCGGCCTTGGTGATCTGGCCGGTGCCGCTCGGGCCGATATGAATGATGCGCTTGCCCAGCTTTTCGAAAATGGGTAAGCAATAGGAAAACGTATCGACCTCGCCGCCGACCATGATCGACAGTGTGGCGTTCCTGGCGCCGATGTCTCCCCCGCTGACCGGCGCATCAAGCATCTTGACGTCGTGTTCGGCCTCGGCCTGCGCGATCTGGCGTGTAACCGTAGCTGCAATCGTGCTCATATCGATGTGAATCAAGCCCGCTCGCGCCCCGCTTAAGATTCCATTCGGCCCAAGCGCGACCGCTTCAACGTCGGGCGAGTCGGGCAGCATCGTGATGACGATGTCGCTTTGCCCGGCAACTTCCCGTGGACTCGCAGCAGCCTGGGCGCCCGACGCGACGAGTTCATCGACTGCCGTCTGGCTGCGATTGTGAACGGTGACCGCATAACCGGCTTTGATCAAATGCCCGGCCATCGGCTTGCCCATCAATCCCAGTCCAATGAAACCGATGCGGAGTTCAGAAAAGTTTGTGCTCATTAGAACCCCTCAACGTGCTGCACGATGCGCCATAATCAAACGGAACACGCAACGCTAGTAGCCGACCGAATAAATTCTGATGGGTGGTAGTAGCGGCTTCAGCCGTTTGGAAGCGACTAAAGTCGTCACTACGAACCCCTCAAATTTTATGGGGCGGACTATTACTTGCCTATGCTTGAAGCAGCAATTGCACGCCTTTCGGATCACCGACACTCATTGCATTCAGGCTGGTATCGATGCGACGCACCAACCCGGCCAGCACGTCCTTCGGTCCGACTTCGACGCAGGTGGTGATGCCCTGCTGCGCCAGATACTGCACTGATTCAGTCCAACGAACCGGCGAAGTCAACTGCGCTTCCAGTTCGTCGCGCATGTCGGCCACGTCGATCGGCCTGGCGTAGACGTTGCCGACGATCGGCATACACGGCGTGCTGAAGGGCACGGCGTCGAGTGCAGTGCGGAACGATCGGGCGGCAGACTGCATCAACTGTGAATGCGAGGCAATGCTCACGGCCAATCGAATCGCACGCTTGGCGCCGCGCGCTTTGGCTAGTTCCAGCGCTTTGTCCAGGGCCGCGCTGTCGCCGGAGATCACGATCTGGCCGGGGCTGTTGTCGTTGGCAACTTGAACGGGCTTGCCCGTGACGACACTGGCTTCTTTGCAAACTTCATCCAGCACGTCGCGGCTGAGATTCAGGATCGCGGCCATGCCGCCGGGCTGTGCTTCACCTGCAAGTTTCATCAATCGACCGCGCTCGCGCACCAGCTTCAATGCATCCTCGAACGTCAATGATCCCGCCGCCACCAGCGCACTGAATTCACCCAGGCTGTGACCGGCGACGAAAGCGGGTCGAACTTGCGTATGGGCTTCAATCACGCGCAGCACCGCGAGGCTGGCGGTGAGAATGGCCGGCTGTGCATTGATCGTATCCGTCAACTCGGCTTCGGGGCCGTCGAAGCACAATCGGGATAACGCAAAGCCCAGGACGTCATCGGCCTGGGCGAAGAGTGCGCGGGCTTCGGGATATTCAGCTGCCAGTTCACGACCCATGCCCGCAAATTGCGAGCCCTGGCCCGGGAACAGGAAAGCCGTCGTGCTTGAGTTCATTCCCTTACCCCATCTGGTAGTTTATTAAGGTTGCCGACAACCTTCCGTGTTCGGTGGAAGGATATTCGACTGACAACACACGAGGCCGCGTGTTGGTGTGAACGGCCCCGTGACGTGAAATCCGATCGGGCTTATTGTTGCTTCTTGTTGCGGGCCTTCCGCTCGGCGCGCGCCTTAACGTCGATGACGAGCGCGCCGTTATAGTTGCCGCAACTCGGGCAGACGCGATGCGGCATCTTGAGTTCTTTGCAAGTCGGGCAAAGCTCCAGCGTGGCCGGCTTGAGCATGTCGTGCGAGCGACGACGATTACGCCGGCCCTTGGAAACTTTTCTCTTAGGTAGTGGTGTCATGAGCTGTTACTTTCCTTTCAAAAATTAATCAGCGCTGAATTATAACAGATGCAGAAGGTGTGTCAAGATACGCGCGCCGAGGTCGATTTGGGCGCGGCGGCCCCGGTCGATGGATCGGTGCTGTCCGACGGTGCGGCATCAAGATAATCGTGCTCCGATTGGAGTTTCAGCAAGCCATTGCGAACGACGCCGAGGACTTTCGAGAGATCGCCGTCTAGTTGCGACAAGACTTTGGCGACATATTCGTCGGCGTCGGCCTTGAGCGATTCGGCTTCGCGCTGCGCACGCTCGATGATGGTGCTGGCGCGGGTCTGGGCCGTTTTGGCCACTTCGTGCTCACCGGCGAGTTGCTCGACCTGATCTTTGGCGAGGTCGACCAGCCGCGCGGCTTCTTCGTTGGCCTGGGCGATAATCCGATCGCGTTCCTGATTGATGCGCTTGGCCTTTTTGACTTCCTCGGGAATGGCGATGCGCATTTGATCGATCAGTTCCCAGGCGCGCTGGTCGTCGATCAGCACTCTCTTCGTAAATGGCGGATGGGTGCCTTCATTCAACAAGGCTTCGAGTCGATCGATCAGGTGTAAGATGTCCATGTCCACCCCTCAGGGTCAGGCGGGCGTCGAGGCGCCCCGCGATGTTCACTATAGTGTCTTACATCTTGGCAAAATTTGCAAATGGGCTATAGAAACCGGGTTTCTCAAAGCAACCTGGTTTCTGGCAACTTCAATCGCGCAGTGACGTGATCGGCACCGGATGATTGATCGGATCGCCGGCACGCTCGATCGCTTTGCGGCGCAGCGCGTCGGCCACAAACGGCGGCACCATGCTGGTCACATTGCCGCCGAGCAGGGCCACTTCGCGTACCGTGCTCGAACTTAGAAAAGCAAAGTCCTGGCTGGTCATCAAGCAGACGACCTCGATTTCTGGCGCGAGCTGCTTGTTGGTGAGCGCCATATGCCATTCGAGTTCGAAGTCGCTGAGCATGCGCAACCCGCGCACGATCACGGGCGTGCCGACCTGCCGGGCGAATTCGACCGTCAATCCGCCGTAGCGCATGACCCGGATGTTGCCGAGATCGTGCAAAGCACGCTCGACCAGCTGCATGCGCTCTTCGATGGTGAAGAGCAGATTCTTTATGGGGCGATCATACACCCCGATGATCACTTCGTCAAAGATGAGCGCGGCTCGCTTCGCGATGTCGATGTGACCGAAATGGATCGGATCGAACGTGGCGGGATAAAACGCTTTAGTCAACTCGGCTCCTACTCAAGAGAAGTATTTTCGCATCGGCTCGAAATAGTTTTCAGCCCAGCCGCTTTCGTACGACTTGCCTTGACCATCGGGAATGTTCGTGTGACGCAGGGTCAGCTGCGTGCCGCCCTTGACTTTTTCGAGCCACACTTCCAGGCGCGAATCCGGGCTGTCGGGCGGAAACTCGCTCGTGCGCCATGTCTGCACGATGCGGCGATACGGCTCAAGTTCGATCGTGGTGCCCTGGATGTAGTCGTCCCAGGCGGTGTGCTTGCCGCCGATTTTCGGATCGATGACGGCGGTGCCGCCCGTAAAGGCTGAATGTTCCTGGCTGCTGAGCCAGGCCTCGTAAATGCGTTTGGGACTGGCCGGCAGATGGGTTGAAACTTCGATCGATTCGGACATGCGTCTTGCTCCTCCCTGGGCAGTTACCGTTTCTTTTGCCTGCGCCATTGATTTCCTTAGAGCGGTTTTTTACACGGCGGACTTATATTCGCTCTTCAAGATGCCGTAGACTCTCATATCTTCGTAAACATCCCATTTCTTGACATGTTGCCGCAAGCAGCCCTCGTATTTCATCCCGATCTTTTCCATGACCCGTCCCGAGGCGGGATTGCGACTGAAGTGATGGGCGAAGATGCGGTTCAAGTTGAAGGCGGTGAAGCCGTAATGTAACACAGCCCGCGCCGCTTCAGTGCAGTAACCCTGACTCCAATACTCCTTGCCGATCCAATAGCCCAACTCGGCCCGGTCGTGCGATGGATTCACCATCAAGCCGATCGCACCGATGAGCGCTTCGTCCTCGCGGCGCACGATGGCAAAGTTGACACCCTCGCCGCGTTCGAAGCGCGGCTGATGCGAAACGATCCATTCTTTGGCCATGTCTTCTTCGTATGGATGTGGAATGTTCAGCGTCGTATCCGCAATCGCGCGATCGCCAACCAGCCGCTGCACGATCGGCGCGTCGGCCAGTGTGAAGGGCCGCAAGTGAAGACGATCGGTGGTGAGTTCGGGCAGGGCGGTCATCTTAACTCAAATCTCCTTGCCCGCTCTTCCAGAACTCGGTCATGCGCTGCGCAATGGCCTGATTCTCCGCCGCGCTAAACTCCGGATCGTTGGCTATAAGTTTTTCTGCCTCGCGCCGTGCCAGATCGAGCAGCCGTGCATCGGTAATGTTGGTCAAGTGCAAGTCGGGCAGGCCGCTCTGCCGCGTCCCGAAGAACTGGCCCGGCCCGCGCAGTTGCAGATCCTTCTCGGCTAGCACGAAACCATCGGTTGAGGCCTCGACGGCTTTGAGCCGTTCGCTGATTTCGGAGGCGATGGTGTCCGTTTGGAGCAGGCAATACGATTTGTGTTCGCCGCGCCCGACGCGCCCACGGAATTGATGCAGCTGCGCCAGGCCAAAGCGCTCGGCGCCTTCGATCATGATCACGGTGGCGTTGGGGATATCGATGCCGACCTCAACCACCGAGGTCGAAACCAGAATCTGCGTCTCGTTGTCGGCGAAAGCCCGCATCGCCGCATCTTTCTCGTCCGGCTTCATGCGGCCATGCATCAAACCGAGTTTAAGCTTTGGAAAGACTTCCTTTTGCAGGCGCGTGTGTTCTTCGACGGCGGCTTTGGCTTCGATCTTGTCGGACTCTTCCACGAGCGGACAGATGATAAAGGCCTGCCGTCCTTTTTCGATCTGCGTCCGAATGAAGTTGTAGGCGCGTTCACGTTCGGTCGGCAGGACGATGCGCGTCTCGATCGGCTGGCGGCCCGGCGGCAGCTGATCGATTACCGATAGGTCCAGATCGCCGAACAGCGTCAACGACAGCGTGCGTGGAATCGGCGTGGCCGTCATGACCAAAACGTGCGGATTCGCGGAGCGGCCTTTTTGTCGCAAGGCCGCGCGCTGCGACACGCCAAAACGATGCTGCTCGTCGACGATGGCGAGTGCCAGATCGTGGAAGGTTACGCTTTCTTGAATCAGCGCGTGCGTGCCGACGACGATGTTGGCGCGGCCATCGGCGATCTCGGCCAGGGTCGTTTCGCGTTCGGCTTGCGACGTACTGCCCGTCAATAGCCGCACGGTCAGTGGCTGTGGGATCGCTTGTTGATTCATCGATTCGAATAATTGACTTAGACTCTTGAAATGCTGTTCAGCCAGAATTTCGGTCGGGGCCATAATCGCGGCCTGTTTGCCGCACTGCGCCGCAAAGAACATCGCTGCGGCTGCAACGACGGTCTTGCCCGAACCGACATCGCCTTGCAGCAGACGGCTCATCGGATGATCGGTGCGGATGTCGTTGATGATCTCGTCGAGCACGCGCTGCTGCGCTTCAGTCAACGGGTACGGCAGCGACTGTTTGAACGTTTCATATAACGCCACATTGAAATTGAGTGCCTGGCCGGTCTCGCCCCGCCACTGCTGCTTCTGTTTCAGCAAGCCGAGTTGCAGCAAGAACAATTCGTCGAAGGCCAGGCGTTTGCGCGCAGATTCGAGACTGGCCTGCGAATCCGGGAAGTGTGTCTGTGTCAGTGCGGTTGAGAGATTCATCAACCCGGCGGAGTTGCGCACCGCGGCCGGCAGATCATCCGCCACGCGCGGCGCCCAGTAATCGATCGCGCGTTTGGTCATCTTGCGGACCTGGCGCGTGCTTAGACCTTCGGTCAAGGGATAGACCGGCACGATGCGCGCGGTGTGCAGCAATTCAGTGTCGAGCAGTTCCCATTCGGGTGATTGAAACGTCAAGCGGCCCAGGTATTCATCGACTTTGCCGCTGACGACAATCTGGCTGCCGCGTTTGATTTGACTCGACAAATACGGATTGAACCAGGTGCATTGGATCGTGCCGGAGCCGTCGCTCAAGATCGCCTGGAAGATCGTTGCGCCGCCGCGCGTGCGTTTATCGCCCGCCTCCCACACCGTGCCAATGATGGTCACTTCGTCGCCATATTCCAGGCGATTGATCGGTTTGAGGTTGCTGAAGTCATCGTAGCGGCGCGGCAGCAAATACATCAGATCGCGAATGGTCCGCACACCCAGGCGTTCGAACTTTTCGGCGTTGGCCGGACCGATGCCTTGAATGACGGTGATGGGCGAATCAAGCCCGATGCGGTTGCCTTTTTCGTCGCGTGGCTCGGACTGTGGCTTCGGGGCGGGCGGTGCTTCGCGGGGACGTGATGTGGAAGGCTGTGCGTGCGCAGGCTCGATTGGTTTTTCCGCCGCAACAAGTTGCGCCGCGATGGGTTGCGGGTTGATCGGTTGCGATTCGATTGGCGCAGCCGCTTGTTCGATCACCGGCTCCGCTCCGATCGATGGCGCAGCGACAACCGCTGGACCAGGCGGCTCATCCGATTGAGTCGTTGACGGTTGGTCGATTCTGGGTTCGGCTTCAGGTGCGATGGGTGGGCGATTGGCCGCAGCGGGATCGGGTTTGATCGGAGCCTGGCCCATCCCCATCAGCTTAACCATTTGATTGATGGCCATGCGTCGTGGATCGACCGGCTTCAGATTGTCGTAGCCGCGCAGAATCTCGACGATTTGCCTGACATCGTCACCGTCGCCGGCTTCGGATTGCCAACGCGCCGCGTAATGCGCGAGTCCGCCGATCATGGCTTTGTCGCGGTAGCCGGTATCGGCTTCGTGTTTCAGAATCTTGTAGAGTTTTTCAAAGGCGGGATTGCGTTGGGTCATGATTATCCTTAATGGAAAATGCACAATGCCTGATGCATCATCGCCCGGAGAGCAGTCTGCATCATGAACTCCGCATTGTGCATGATTAACCGCTTATTCAGCCATGACGGCAATGAGTCCCAGTCCGTTCGGGCCGACGTGCGTGCCGATGGCCGTCGTCGCTTCACAGATGACGATCGGTTCGGGCAGGGCGATGCGCGCCGCCAGTTCGGTTGCCAGGTTGCGGGCATCGTCTGGTGCGCGCGTGTGTTGCACGGCTAGCGCTTGCAGCGGGCCAAGCGCGTAGATCAATTCCTTAAGACGATCGAGGCTGGCGTGGCGCGTGCGGACGCGCTCCAACGAGATCACTTCGCTGTCGCGTACTTCGATGATTTGCTTGATGCTCAATAGTTGACCCAGCATCGCTCTGGCCCAGCCGATGCGTCCACCGCGCCGGACATACTCCAGCGTATCGAGCGCGGCGTACACGCGCACGCGCGGCCGAACATGCTCCAATACTGAAACGATCTGTTCGACCGGCTGGCCGGCTTGTGCGGCGCGTGCCGCCAGGATCACTTGCCAGCCGAGTCCCATGGCAAGCGATGATGAGTCAAACAAAGTCACTTGTGCTTCCGGTACCATCTGGGCGGCGGCATAAGCGGAACTTAAGATGCTGCTGAAGGCGGCCGCGACGTGAATCGAAACGATTTCGCCGCCAATCTTTTGATAGGTTTCGCCGAATTCACCGGGGCTGGGCGCTGACGTCGTCGGAAGTCTGGGACTATGGGCGAGGCGTCGATAGAACTCGTCGCGCGTGATCGTGATGCCGTCATCGTATGACTGTTCATCGAAGATGACATGCGCCGGTACGACGGTGATACCCAGCTCGCGGGCCGTGTCGACCGGAATATCGGATGTGCTGTCGGTAACGATATGAACCATGAGGAATGCTTAATGCGTCGTGCGTAACGCGTAAAGCCTGGCGCGCGGGCGCAGACCATTTAATACGCAGTACGAAGTATGCATTTAGCTCTCCTTTCCCGTGCCTTCGTAAATGAAAATACCCAGACTGTCTGGCCCGATCTGGCAGGCCAGGCCCGGTCCGTAAGTCATCACGGGAAAATACTGGCCGGGGAAAGTCTGTTCCAGCCTTTCGAGCAGCTGGCGAGTATCTTCAGTCGGTTGCTGGCCGCTCTGCATGATGGCGACGCGTTCGATATTGGAGAACTCGGATACAAACTCGACCAGTTTGTCGACGGCCTTGTCGCGCGTGCGAACCTTTTCCATGGGAATGATCTCGCCGTCTTCGATCGTGAGGAACGGCTTGATGCCCAACATGGTGCCCAACACCGCCTGCGATTTGCTCAAGCGCCCATTGCGCTCGAGATAATCCAGGTTCTCGACGAAGAACACGGCGTACATGTGGGTGATCATGCCGCGCACGATCCGCACGACGTCGTCGAGCGGCAGATTCTTCTCGGCCGCTTCAGCGGCCGCTTCGACCAGCAGGCCCAGCCCGAAGGAAGTCGTCAGCGAATCGATGACGACGATTTTGTGGCCGCCCAGAAACTCATCGGCGGCCTGGCGGGCGAGCGCGACGGTGCGGCCCATTTTGCTCGAAGTGTGGATCGATAGGATCTGCTTGTTCTGCTTTAACTTTTCGGAGTACAGGTCGCGAAATACATCCACGGACGGCGGATGAAGGACCGGCAGCGTGGCATAATGCGGCAGGCGGCGGAAGAACTCTTCGGTCGAAATATCGACGCCTTCTCGAAATGCCTGCCGGCCAAAGTGGATCGTTTGAGCGACGACGGTGACTCCCAACCTTTCCGGGAGAGTAGAATCGGTGAAATGCGCGGTGCTATCGGTAATGATGTGGACTCGAGACATAGTTTGGATCAATTGTTCACTTAGTGGGATGATTGGTCAATCAGTCAACTGGTAAATCAGTCGATTGGTGTCGAGTAACCAGTTGACCAATTGACCGGTTGCCTGTTTTATTCGGCACTCATAATGTAGTGGTAATGCGGCTGTCCGCCCTCGACGACCTCGACTTCGAGGTGGCTGTATTTGTCGCGTATGGCATTGCCCAACTTTTCGGCGATGCCCGCTTGAATGTCCTCGCCGTAGTACAGTGTGACGATCTCCAAATTGTCGGCATCCATTTGATCGAGCAGCGACCAGGTCACTTCTTCGGCTGACGATCCAGCGGTCGTTAAATTGTCATTCAGGAGGCCGATGATCTGACCTTGCCCCACCTGGATGCCATTGTATTCGACGGAGCGCGTGGCGACCGTCACTTCGCCGGTCTTGACGTGCCGGGCGGCCGCTTCCATCACATGCGCGTTGGTCTCTAGATCGCGTTGATCATTGAAGGCCAGCATCGCCGCGATGCCTTGCGGGATCGTCTTCGTCGGCACGACGTAGACTTGTTTCTTGCAGAGTTCGGCGGCCTGGCGCGCGGCCAAGATCACGTTGCTGTTGTTCGGCAGCAGCAGTGCGCGCTGAGTGGGCAGGGCTTCCAGCAAATTCATGAAATCCTGTGTGCTGGGATTCATCGTCTGGCCGCCGGGCACGATGGCCGAGGTGCCCAGACTTTGAAATACGCGCGTGAGGCCTTCGCCCGGGACCACGGCCAGGGTGGCGATGTCCTCAGGCTTGAGATGATAGGTCGGTGCCTGGATCGGCGGCGCCGATCGCCCAAGCAAGAACTGTTGATACTGCGCGGCCATGTCTTCGACCACCACATCCGACAGGCGGCCAATCGTTTCGGCATAAGCCAACACGGCGCTGGGGCGCGGCACATGCACGTGAACTTTGATCGTTGCTGCATCGCCGACGACTAACGTCGATAGTCCCAGCCCGTTGATGTGCGCCCGCGCTTCGTCGACGTTCAGGCTGTGGCCTCGAATGATGCACTGCACGTCGTAGCTGTAGCCCTGGGCCACATCGCCGGCCTCGATTTCAGGTGCGACGGGCACTTTCAGATCGACTGCGGCTTCGATCGCTTCGGTCTCGACGGATGCGCCGCGCAGATAGCGCAGCATACCTTCCAGAATGACTGCCAGGCCTTGCCCGCCCGAGTCGACCACGTTGGCCTGTTTCAGGATGGGGAGTTGATTGGGTGTGTTGGCGACGGCCTCGCGGGCGCGGATCACCATGCGATCAAGGATGAGCGTCAAATCGTCGCTGTCGCGTTGGGCCTTTTCGGCTGCTTCGGCCACGGCTCGCGATACGGTGAGGATCGTGCCTTCGACCGGCTTAATCACGCCTTTGTAAGCGGTGTCGCTGGCCTCGCGCATGGCGTTGGGAATATCGATCGACGTCACGGTTTGCTTCGCATCGAGACTGCGCGCAAAGCCGCGCCACAACTGCGACAGGATTACGCCGGAGTTGCCGCGCGCGCCCATCAGGGCGCCGTGCGCGATGGCCTGGGCAACTTTGCTGATGTTCTCTTCGGGTGAATGCTCGATCTCGCTCCAGGCGCTTTGCATGGTGAGCAACATGTTGGTGCCGGTATCGCCGTCGGGCACCGGAAATACGTTCAGCGAATTGATCGCGGCCTGATGATAGCGCAGCCAGGCCAGCGCTGCTTCAACCAGACGTTTGAGACCCTGACCATCAACCTGCAATACTCTGGGATTTCGTCTATGGGTATCGGTTGACAACGCTGTTACTCTCCACTCAAGAATGATGGCGGACAAGCCGTGATTGCTTAGATGCCCGAATCGCTGATGCGCAAATCCTGCACGTGAATATTGATCGAGGCCACCGGCAGGCCCAGTGTTTTTTCGATATTGAACTTGACCAGGTTTTGAACGCTGTGCGCCACGCTGACGATGCGCGTGCCGTACTCGACGATCACGTAGAGATCGATGACGGCTTCGTTGTTGACAAAGCGCACTTCGACGCCCCGATGCACATCGCCCGTTAACTGGCTGATGAACTGGCCGGTCGCGTTCCGGCCGGCCAAACCGACGACGCCGTAGGCTTGCGTCACGGTGTGCGCAGCGATGGTCGCTACGGCCACGGGTGATATTTCAATGCGTCCCAGGACAGTGTCTGTAGTCATATGATTCTCCATGCCCCCGCTGGCGCTTTTCAAATATTTGGCGGCTGCGTTGGCTGTTTAACCGGCAGAAAGTCCAACAATTCTCATTTTGATCATCTACAATAGGCTGGCGACTCGAAGTCGCGCCTCTTGAGCCGTTGGCTGAGCGTCCACCTGCGTGGACGCGGCTTCGTCGGCGTAGGCCGACGGTCGGCGGAACGCCCGTCAGGCGCGACTTTAGTCGCCGGATGCCAAGTTGAGAATTGTTGCAGACAGTCGCTCTGGATTGACCATTTCGATTCGATGTGGTAAGATTGCCATCGTTCAATAGCGCGTCGCGAGGCGCGCATTATTTTGTTGAGAGGTGATTCAAATGGCTAAGTGTGAAGTGTGTGGCAAAGGTCCGCAGTTCGGGCATAACGTCAGCTTTTCCAAGCGACATACCAATCGGCAGTTCCGGCCCAATATCATGAAGCGGACCGTTGTGTTGAATGGTGCATCGCGCCGCCTGCACGTGTGTGCTCAGTGCCTGAAGACCTTCAACAAACAATAGAATCTCTCCATCGAATTTGTGTTCACTGTTATCAACGCCGGCCCATGGGGGCCGGCGTTTTGATTTACTCTACCGACTGTCGTAGTTCCTGGATCGCAGCCGCGATCCCGGCCGGGTGGTTGAAGATTGCATGGCCCGCCACCAGGATCGATGCGCCTGCGGCCACCACTCGCGGCGCGGTGTGCCGATCGATCCCGCCGTCGACTTCAATCTCGGCCGTGCTGCCCAGCCGATCACGCAGCTGTGCGGCCCGCGCGATTTTATCCACGCTTTGCTCGATGAACTTCTGTCCGCCGAAGCCGGGATTGACCGTCATAATCAGCAATTGATCGATGTCGGCCAGAATCTCTTCGACGGCACTGACGGGTGTTGCGGGATTGATGACGACACCGGCTTTTGCGCCCAATTCGTGAATGTGCTCAACGGTGCGGTGCAGATGCGGGCAGGTTTCTGTGTGCACAATTAACCGGTTAGCCCCGGCCTCGACGAATGCCTCCAAATACTTTTCCGGCTCGACGATCATCAAATGTACATCAAGCGGCAACCGCGTACTGCGCCGCACTGCCGACACAACTAACGGCCCAATCGTGATGTTCGGTACGAAGCGGCCGTCCATTACGTCAACGTGAATCCAGTCGGCACCGGCGGCTTCGGCGGCAGCGACCTGTTCACCCAGCCGCGTAAAGTCGGCCGCCAGGATGGATGTCGCGATCTTCACGGCTTTTGACATAGCAGTTCAATGATACACGTTCGAGAATAAAAAAGCAAGGGATTTATGTGGAGGTTCAGTTGCGTTGTTGAACCTCTGTTATGTACCAGTACCCGTTGTTGAGCCACCGGGATTACCCTAAATCAATCTGGGCCAGAGTGCTTTTCAGTACGTCCGCCGACTTCTTTAATCCCACGACTTCGGCCTCGCTCAAAGAGAGCCGCAGGATGCGCTCCACGCCGCGTTTATCGACGACGGTCGGCAAACTTAA
>JADGQE010000113.1 GCA_017882055.1 Thermoflexales bacterium | reverse complement strand
ACTCGGTCGGCGCTGGATTGGTGCTGACATCAATAAAGGCGCAATCCAAACTACCAGCAAGCGTTTGCAAACGATCATCAATGAGCAAATCGCTCAACCGGTTCAAGACGCTCTTCCTTTGGAATCAGAAGACGAAGATGAAGGGCAGCCTAAGCCCGCGCAACTTTCCTTCAGTGTTTATCGCGTCAACGATTACGACCTTGCCATGCAGCACAATGAAGCGGTCAATCTCGCCGTTGAGCATATTGGCATTCAACGCACCAAATCTGATCCATTTTTTGACGGCACCTTCAAAAAGAATCTGGTTAAGATCATTCCCTTCGGTCATCCGCTCTCGCCACTCGATCTCGAAGAAATCAAGCGGGAATTGGAGGCGCGGCTTGAGGAAGATCGAAATATTACCGTCGTCTGTTTAGGCAAAGAACTCGCCGCCGACGCATGGCTATCCGACTGGAATCGATTACGCAAGAAAGACGCGGCCAACAAGATCGAAGTCATTGAACTCCGATCTGATCCAACTTACGGCGGCTTCATGGTGCATCAGCCTGCATCCGCCAAAGTATCAATCAAGCGGATCAAAGCCAAAGGTCAAGACGACAAGCTTGAAATTGTGATCGATGACTTCATTAGTCCGTCCATTGTTCAACGACTGGATATGGACACGCCGCTCTTCAAAGCCAAGATCAAAGACTGGCGCAGCATGGTCGATGTCGTCATGATCGACACGGCGTATGATGGCAAAGTGTTCAACATCGTCTTGTCAGATGTGCCGGAAAAGAAAAGTGATCTCGTCGGTGGCTCATACGAATTACCTACGCCCAAAGGCGAGACAACGGTTGCCGTCAAGATCATCGATATGCTGGGCGAAGAAGTGTTAGTGACTAAAGTGGTGTGACCCTCACCCTGCCTCTCCCTAACCCTGCATACGGCGGGCAGGGCCTTCGGGGGAGAGGTGAAGCGGCGCTGATCGATCTGGACGTTGATCGGGGTGAGGGTAAAATCAAGTCCCCCAATTTAAAGCGAAAGTCCTGCTAATAACGTAGTCAATCTAACAAACAGAGAATGAAGGAGAGTGTAGCATGAACCCAATCAGGTCACATCGATCGCTGACAGTTGCTGCCTTAATGCTGATAACCGCCTTGATCGTCGTCGCTTTACTCAGTCTTCAATCCCCAACCTTCGCCCGCGCAGCCACGGCCCGGCATGTGACCAAACTGGCGGACACGAATGATGGAATCTGCAACGCAGATTGCTCACTGCGCGAAGCGATCTCTGCCGCAGCGTCGGGCGATACCATCACTTTCGACGTCACCGGCACGATTGTCTTGAGTCTGGGCGAATTGACCATCAGCACACCACTGACCATCGCCGGGCCGGGCGCTGCTCAGCTGATCATCAATGGCCATAGCGCGACCCGCATCTTTAATCTGAATGCCAACACAGCGATCAGCGGGGTGACCATCTTCAACGCGAATGCGACCGGCGGCCCGGGCGGAGGTATTCTCATCAATAGCGGCGCGATCACTCTCACGCACAGCACCATTTTGAGCAATACGGCGAATGGTGATGGCGGGGGCATCTATCTCTCAAGTGGATCGCTGTTCATCACCGGCAGTTTGCTGTCAGCGAATGCAGCCGCTGCCTTCAGCGGGAGTGGCAACGGCCTGTATATCAAGGCTGCCGCGGCCAGCATTGTCAACAGCGCGCTGCTGAGCAACACTTCCGACGGCGGTTACAATCCCGGCGGAGCAGTTTACAACGATGGCGGCGCGCTAACCGTTTCGGGCAGCACCTTCTCCGGCAACAATGCTTACTATAGTGTTGGCGGAGCGATCGATAACGATTCAGGCGCACTGACGATCGACAACAGCACCTTTATCACCAACACAGCGGCGAATGGCGGCGCGATTTTCAACCTTGGCGTCATGACGGTCACCAACAGCAGTTTCATTAGCAATACGGGCACGTATAACACCGCCGCGATCGGAAACGATGCGGCCGCATCTCTCAGCGGCGTCACCATCCGTGGCAACACGGCGGGAACATTAACTAACGGCTGGGGCGGTGGGATCAGGAATTCCGGCACGCTGGCCATCAGTGATAGCACCATCAATGGCAATACTGCGCTCGGTCAGCCTGCTTCGGGCGGCGGCATTTACAACACCGGCCAACTGACACTGACAAATTCGACGATCAGCGACAACACGGCGAATGGAACAGGCAGTCAGGGCGGAGGTATTTACTCGGTCATGACCAGCACGGTAAATTTGAACTTTGTAACCATCGCGCATAACTCTGCCGGGACGGGCGGCGGTGGCGGGCTGGTGGCCAATAATTCCGGAGGATTTAGCACAGGTCCAGCCACAATCAATTTTAAGAATACGATCGTCGCCGGCAACACCACTTCGGGTTCGGGGCCGGACTGCACTGCCTTAGCCGGCGGAACGCTCAAGGCTCAGGATTACAACCTGATCCAGAACACTTCAGGTTGTACGCTCACCGGCTTGAATGGCACTGACCTCACCACTCAAGATCCAAAATTGTCGCCGTTGCAAAAAAATGGCGGCTCGACCCAAACCCGCGGGCTGTTCGTTTCAAGTCCGGCCATCAACCAGATTCCCAACGCGACTAACGGCTGTGGCACGACAATCACTGCCGATCAACGGGGCGTAGCGCGGCCAGTGAACGGCGCGTGCGACATCGGCGCGTTTGAAGGAACACTTTATCCCATCTACCTGCCGCTTGTTCTGAAATGAGGCGCCTGTCCACTAACCGCTAGCATGCTATCAATATCTTTCGACCGCAGGGCCGCAATCAGCGCGCAGAGATGAACGTCCTGACTGGCTCGACAACGCCCATCGCAAACTAGATGCCGCCGTGTTCGATGCTTACGGTTGGCCGCACGATCTCAGTGACGAAGAGATTCTATCGAAGTTGCTGGCGTTGAATTTGGAAAGAGCGGGGAAATAGATCGACCCTCACCTTGCCTCTCCCTAACCCTGCATACGGCGGGCAGGGCCTTCGGGGGAGAGGAGAAGCGGCGCTGATCGAGCTGGCTGTTGATCGGGGTAAGGGTGCGTCTCCGAAGTCCAGCGCCGATCCTCGTAGGGCTGCCTCTCAGCCGCAGAAGTTCAAAGTTGATCTCGATCAAGTTCACCATCGAACCTCAGAAGGTCATCGGTGAGCCTCAGAAGTCCAAAGTTGATCTTGACCAAGTCCAGCGTCGAACCTCAGAAGTTCAGCGTTGAGCCTAAAAAGGTCAACGCCGACCCTCAGAAGATGAAAAATGACCTTCGGAAGGTCATCGATCACCTTCCGAAGGTCAAGTCTAATCATTACAGAGTCAATATAATGCTTGGGTCTACTGAGGCGGCGCCTTGTGCGCCGTTTGCTTGGCGAAGCGCTGGCGACGGATGCGCCAACCGCCTTCGCCTGCAATGCGAATGTCACGGCGTTGAAAACGCCGCAACGCGATGGCCGTGAAAATGACGGAGAACAACAGCAGGCCCACTAATCCGCCGAGGTCGAAGTTATCAAGGGCGCTGCCCCCTTGATAATAGTAGGTGGGCATCAGCACGGCCAGGCGTGACAGATTAGGGCTGAGACGCGCCAACGTCGTGACAAAGAAACTGACGACCAAGACTAACCCCGTCAGCATCGCGGCCGATCGGCGCGAGGGCAGGATCAAGCTCAGCATCAGGGCCAGGGTGCCGAACCACAGCACGACGCCGATCAGTGAGACGAATGGCAAAGCGAGTTCGATCCAGCCGATGGCGATCGTGGATAAACGGGTCCCGATGACGAGTCCCAGCCAGCCGATCGCGCAGATGCCGGCGAGGGTGATCGCGAACGCGATCAATCGCCCGGCGAATAACTGTGCGCGGCTGATCGGCTGCGCCAGGATGAGATCGAGTGTGCCGTTTTCCTCGTCGGCGGCGATCAAGCCGCTGCCCATCACGGCCGCAAACACGCCGAGGAGCAGCGGCAGCAGGGTGAAGTAGCGGGCATCGAGAAACCCGACCGGACTGAACATGCGATCGAGATTGCCGATCAGCGCCATGAATTCGGGCGGCAAACCCCCGAGCAGCTGCTCGATTTGCGCGCGCTGCTGCACGGCGGTATCGTACAACGGCGCAACGATCAGCGCCAGTACGGCCAGCGCCAAACCCCAACCCAGCATCTGTCCGCGTAAGCGGCTGAGCATATCCCGGAGAATCGTGGTCATCGTTATGCGCCTCCGGGCCGGGCGGTGTTCTTGCTCGCCGGGTGGTCTTCATAGTAAGCCAGGAAAACTTCTTCAAGCGATGGTCGTTCGGTCTCAAAGTCGTTGACGGGCAGCGCCGCCAGCGCTTTGATGAGCTGATCCATGTCCCCTTCAATCTGTAGCTGGACGCTCGTCCCGTCTTGGCGGCCAAGCACTTTCACGCCGGGCAGTTGGGCCAGGACCCTCGCATCGACCGGCTGTTTGAATTGCACGCGAGCGCGCCGCAGCGATCGATTGATCAGCGCTTGCGGCGTGGCCACTTCGACGACCTCGCCGCGCCGGATGATGCCGACCCGATCGGCGATCTCCTGGACCTCGCTCAAAACGTGCGATGAAAAGAAAACGGTTGCGCCATTCGCTTTCGCTTCCCGAATCGCCTGCAAGACTTGCTGCTGCATCAATGGATCGAGGCCGCTGGTCGGTTCGTCGAGCAGCAGCAGTTCGGGTTGATGCATTAAGGCCTGGACAACGCCGACCTTTTGCTTGTTGCCCTTCGATAGATTTTTGATCGGTCGCTTGAGATCGAGTTCCAAGCGATTGGCCAGCGCCTGGATGTGCGACCAGGCGGCTTTGTTTTCTCGCAGGTTATTGAAGAAGTGCAGCGCACCTTCGACCGTGAACCGATCGTCGACGCGCAGCTCGCCCGGCAAATAGCCCGTGCGCGCTCGAACCGCGACCGGATTCACTTGCGGATCGATCCCCAGCACCCGCACCGTTCCGCCATCGGGTCGAATGAGATCGAGCAGGCAGCGAATCGTCGTCGTCTTGCCCGAACCGTTGGGTCCAAGAAAGCCAAAGATCTCACCGCGCTGCACTTCGAGATTGACCCCGCGGAGTGCGCGAAAATCGCCGTAGGATTTCGTCAGGCCGTGCGTCATCAGTGCTGCTGTGTCAGTCATGTTGTCCCTCAATATCCGCTGCTTTCAACAGGTGCCCGACGAGTTGACTGCCCAGAATCGCCAACCCTGCCGTCGACATGTAGTGTGGGGCCGTGTCTTCGAACAAGACACGCGCTTGCGGCGGAAAATCTTCGTCGCCCGCCCACCACACGATCGCCAGTTGCAAGCGCGGCAGCACGCAGATTCTTCAAGCAACGGCGCGCCTTCGGACTTTAGTGGTCTGAATCTGCGCCGTGGGCAGGCTGTTCGATCGGCACGAGCAGCAGCGGCATCGGCGATCGCCCGGCAATCGTGGACGTGAGGCTGCCCGACCAGAACGCGTCCATGCCGGTCTTGGCGTGTGTGCCCAATACGAGCAGATCAGCGCTGATTCGCCTGGCTGCGTCGACGATGGCCGTAACCGGATCGCCGCGCGAGACTTCGCTGGTGGCCGATACGCCCAGCGCTTGCAGGTCTGATCGTAAGCGGCTCAAATATTCTTCACCATTCTGCTGGCTGATCTCAAGCAGCGCCGCGGTGGTGCGCGGCAGCAACTTGCCCGTCGCGGCTTTTTCGCCGCGCAGCGTTTCGAGTTTGGGAATGTCCAGCACCAGATGTACGCTGGCGGCACTGGCCTGCGCCAGTTCGGCGGCGACGCGCAAGCCCCGTTCGTGATCGGGATTGCCGTCGAGCGGCACGAGGATGCGCTTGCAATCGAAAGTGGCCGCGGTTCCGCTCTGCATGGCCGGAATCAACAGCACCGGTTTCTTGCCCACCGCAATGACTTGCTGGGCGTTGCTGCCAAACAACCAGCGGCGCGGCCCGCTGCGACCGTGCGTGCACATCACGATCAGATCCGGCCCCAGTTCATTAATGTGATCGGCAATGCTGCGCGCCACGTCGCTGACTTCGGCGGTGTGGACGTGGGACTTGACATGCAGCTCGGGCGGGAAGACGCGGCGGCCCGTCTCATTCAAATAGGCGTAGGCTTCATCGGGCGTTCTGAGATGCCGTGCATGATGGACTTCGGCCGGGGCGTTGTGCTCGATCAGATGTAACAGTGTGACCTCGGCGTTCAACGTTTTAGCCAGGTAGACGGCGGCCGGCAGCGCCAGCTCGGATAAGGGCGATCCATCCAGCGGAATGAGCAGATGTTTGAACATAGTTAGCCCCCAAGAAAGGTATCTACTCAGGTCACTGCATCCTTCGGCTACGCGGCGGGCGCATCCTGAGCGGAACGCAGTGAAGTCGAAGGGCGCCCGCCACTCCGCTCAGGACGCAGGCTGAGTAGTTACTAAGAAAGTCTGATAGAGCAGATAGATGTTCAGCGCAATGATCACGACGGCGGCCGCCGATGCGGCCAGGGTGGTAGCCCGATGATTGACCAGCACGCCCATCACGTCACGCCGCCGTGTGAACAAGATGAGCGGCACAACCGCAAATGGCAAGCCGAAACTGAGCACCACCTGGCTGATGACCAATGTGCGAGTCGGATCGACGCCGATCATGATCACGATTAAGGAAGGCACCATCGTGATCAAGCGGCGCAGCCAGGGCTGAATGTGCCGGTGCAGAAAGCCCTGCATGATCACCTGTCCGGCCATCGTGCCGACCGAAGCCGACGATAAACCCGATGCCAGCAGCGACACTGCAAAGATGGCGCTGGCTGCCGATCCGAGCAGCGGCTGTAGGGTCAGGTGTGCTTCCTCGATCGTGCCGACGCCGGTCAGGCCTTGATAGAAAAAGGTCGAGGCGGCCATGATCAGCATCGCGGCGTTGATCGCCCCGGCCACGATCATCGCGATCAGCACGTCGACGATCTCGAAGCGATATAACCGCTTGAGCAGCTTCGGATCTTTGACGACGATCCGATCCTGCGTCAGCGCCGAGTGCAGAAAGATCGCATGCGGCATGACGGTTGCGCCGAGAATACCGGCGGCCAGCAAAATGCTTTCGGTGCCGCTAAAGCGCGGCACGATCGCATTATTCAGCACGATACCCCAGTCGGGCCGATCGAGGATCGTCTCGACCAGATAGCTCCCGGCGACCACGGCGATCAAGGCCCCGATCACGGCTTCGAGCGGCCGGAAGCCGTATCGCTCCAGACCGAGAATCAGGAAGGTAGCAACCGCGGTCATCAAACCGGCCAGCCACAACGGAATGCCGAGCAGCAAATTGAAGCCGAGAGCTGCGCCAAGGAATTCGGCCAGGTCGGTCGCCATGGCCACGACTTCCATCAGTCCCCACAAGAACAGCGTGATGGGTCGCGCGTAATGCGTGCGGCAGAGTTCGGCTAAGTTCTGCCCGGTGGCGATGCCCAGCTTGGCCGACAGCGTCTGCAAGAGCATGGCCATTATATTACTGGCGACGACGACCCACAAGAGCATGTAGCCGAACTGCGCGCCGCCTTGAATATTGGTGGCGAAGTTGCCGGGGTCCATGTAGGCGACGCTGGCAATGAAGGCCGGGCCGAGGAAGGGCAGCAGGCGGGCCAGCGCGCCCTTTTTGCTCTGGCCGCTGAGCACATCTTGCGCATCTTTCACCGTGCCGGTGTCGCCGGATCGCACTTCAACACTGTTTAGCTGATCCGCCATCGTGATTAGTTCTCCATCGATACGAAGATTTGCGCGGCCAACTCGCGCCCGATGGCGTGCTCGACTTTGCCGATCTTGATGTGCAGTGATCCGCCGAAGGGTTCGGCTGCGATCAGCGTCACGCGTGTCGAGGGACGCAGTCCCAACTCGGCCGCATAGCGCAGCATCTCGGCGTGGCTGTCGCTGACGCGGCAGATGCGCGCCGACTGGCCTGACTGGAGATCCAGCAGCGATTGTTGGCGGACGGCGACGATCGTCCCGTCTTTGGTCGGGATCGGATCACCGTGCGGATCGATCACCGGATTGCCCAACTGGGCGGCGATGCGATCCTCGAACTCCTCGCTGATCACATGCTCCAGTTGATCGGCTTCGGCGTGGACCTTATCCCACGGGTAATCGAGCGTTTCGGTCAGGAAGAGTTCGAGCAGCCGATGATGACGGACCACTTCCAGCGCGATCTTCTCCCCGGCCCTGGTCAATTCGACGCCCTGATAGGGGGTATGCCGCACCAGCTTCATCTCGGCCAGTTTCTTGATCATGCCGGTGACGCTGGCCGGCGTGATCGAGAGTGCGGCGGCGATGGCGTTGGTGGTGGCGCCCGCTCCGCTGTGCTCCTGAAGCGCGTAGATCGTTTTGAGGTAGTCTTCCATCGGCGGGCTGAGTTTGTTCATTTGCCGCTCCTAGAAATATATTTAGGCATGACTAAATTATATTTAAGATTCGGCAAAAGTCAAGGGGGAAACAAAGATGCTCACGGCGGATCGATTGTCCGCCATGAGCATCGACGTGTTGGAGAAGTTCGTTTACGGGCGGGCCAGGGCGGCCAGGACGGCCGCATGCTGTGCGCCGTGACTGGCGACCACGCCGCGATTGTGGTTCATCTTGAAATCGGACGCCAGGTCGAGTGGTTTGCCATTCATATCGGTGACGCGCCCGCCGGCTTCTTCGATCACCAGTAGACCGGCGGCGTGATCCCAGATCTTCTCGCGATAGTCCGGCGATTTGGGCGAGGGCAGTCGCAGATATAACGCTGCGTCGCCGCGCGCCACGAGGCCGTATTTGGCCTGGCTGTCCATGCGTACCGGCGGTTGGGTGATCCCGGCAGCCTGGGCTACGGCTTCTTGCAAAGCCTGGTTGCCATGATCGGCTTCCACGCTTTCGGCGAAGCGCAGTCGATCTTTATCGGCTTCGCGCACTACGTGGATGGCTGTGAAGGAATTGCTGCCGAGCGCCGCCATCAGTGCGCCTTCGCCCCGCACGGCCACAAACAAGGTGCCGGTCGGGCTGTTTGAATCGTTGAGACTGAGCGGCAGATTGGGGCAGCCGAGCACGGCTACTTTCACTTGCCCGTGTTCGATCAGCGCCAGCGCGACCGCATACTGTTCTTTGCGCAAGAAACCTTTGGTGCCATCGATCGGATCGAGTGTCCAGAACCGATCGGCCACACGGCCATTACCCGCATCGATCCAGCGGCAGACGTCTTCGGACGTGGCCTCGCTCACGAACCGCCGCACGTATTGCGTCACTTGCATGAGTTTGGCCGCGTTCTCCGGCTTCTGCAAATCGGCCGAATGTTCCTCGCCGACAATCGGATCGTTGGGAAAAGCCGCTTTGATGCGTTGGCAAATCAGCGCCTGCGATCCGAAATCGGCAATGGTCACCGGGCTTTTATCGTTCTTCTCCAGCGAATCCACTTGCACGGTTTCGGCCTGCACGGCCTGGCACAGCGCTGCTGCCAATGTGACCGCTTCGATCGCAACTTGTTTTTCCTGGGTGTAAGTCATGTCGATTGATCCCTGATGCGCCTAGTCTTTGCGGTTGCGGTGCAGGTTGACGTCGACGACTTCCGCCATCCTGGCGGTGTCGAGGCCGCCGCCCAGGAACTCGTTCAGGCGGGCGATATGCGGCGCCGAATCCGTGAGCATGTCGTTGTAACTCATGTCGATCCGCTGGAGGTTGGGTTGAGTGGCGATCCACGCATCGACTTTCTTGACGTGCTTCTCGAAGATGCGGGCCATGTCTTCATCTTTGAACTTGTTGGGGTCCTCGCCACGCCGCACGAGCATCTGCCGCTGCGAAGCAAGAATTTCCGGCATGAGGCGGCGCATGAAGATGACTTTATAATGATAGGTCGGCGGCAAATAGGTCAGCAGCGCGGCGATGACCTTGACGACTTTGCCCGGTGCGTCGACCAGCCACTCGGTGTCGCCTTTGTCGAGCTTCTTGACCCGTTCGAATTCATAGTAGCCTTTGGGATTGTCATCATCCGCCATGCGCAGGTTATCGATCACCGGTAAGATGCCGCCCGCTTCCAGCATCTTCATCATCATCGAGGTGCCGGATCGCGGCAGGCCCGATACGACGACGATCGGTTTGTCTTGGCTCGTAGTCATGCTTGTGTCCTTGAATGAGATTTGAGCACTCCCTTGGAGTAGTGCCTTGAAAATTATACCTCAATTGCCTGCCCTGCCACTTATGCTGCTCCTCGATGCGCCCATCTGCCAAAGATGACTGGTGATTATTCACAAGTGCTCCAAGCCCGCGTCTTCGCGGGCGTCCGCGCGGACGCGGACTAAGAGCAGTTGCTACTTGGACTGCTCTTCGATGCGCCAATCGTGCCAAAGATGAGCCTTGCTCGCCC
>JADGQE010000112.1 GCA_017882055.1 Thermoflexales bacterium | reverse complement strand
CCAGAGAATCGCATCATAAAAGTGTTTTTCGTCCAGCCCTTTGCGTTTGGCCTCGCGCCGGGTGATCCACAGGCCGGCCACGATCGCGAAAGTGACGATAAGGCTATACCAGCGCAGCATGAAATGGCCGATGCTGAAGATGATAGGGTCGATACTGATCGTAATCATTCAACTCACCTTTTTGAAATCAGATTTGAGAGGCGACGGGGCTTCCATCGCCTCTCATGGTTAAAGAAGCGCTCAGTCAAAAGTGTTGTTACCGCGCGATCGATCCTCTGGCCTCGATTGGCTACTGGATCTGTCGGGCCATCAGATCGATCACATCGATCTTGGTCAAGACACCCATCGGACGCTCGTCCTTGACGACGATGACCACTTTGCCACGCTCGAAAGCGGACAGCACGCTGTCCATACTGGCGCCCGAAGTCACGGTGGTCACATTAGGATTGATGATGGACGCAATCGTCTCGGCCGGATCATGCGCGTGCCCGGCGTGCAGCAGGTGCTCGAGCAAATCCACTTCGGTCACAATGCCCAGGAGTTTGCCGTCCGCATCCACGACCGGCACTTGCGAGATGTCATATTCCTTCATCAGGGCGACGACGGCCGTCATGCGGTCGTCGGGCATGGCGGCGATGAGTTCCAAATGCTCGCGGTCGTTGAGCACCTCGACGACAGTTTTGCCCGACCAGCTCGTTTCCATGAACCCGTTTTCACGCATCCAATTGTCATCAAACAGCTTGCTCAGGTATCGATCACCTGAATCAGGCAAGAGCACCACCGCGACTTGATCAGGCTTCAGCCCCCGCACGATCTGCGATTTAAGCAGCCCGGCTACGGCGGAACCCGATGAGCCTCCGCAGAAGAGGCCTTCCTGGCGCACCAGCCGTCGCGTCATCAAGAACGATTCGCGATCGTTTACCTGCACCATTTCATCCACGAGGTTCAAGTCAAGGGTGCCGGGTATGAAATCTTCCCCGATGCCTTCGATCTTATAGGTCTTGAGAAACGGTTCTTTGGGCACATGGCCCAGCTTCCAGGTGTCGTACAAGAGTGAGCCGAGAATGTCCACGCCCACGACTTTGATGTTCGGATTCTGCTCTTTGAGATAACGAGCTGTGCCGGTGATCGTGCCGCCGGTGCCCAGGCCGGCGATCAATACGTCAACCCGCCCGGCCGTTTGCTCCCAGATTTCAGGGCCGGTCGTCCGATAATGGGCCGCGGGGTTGGCCGGGTTGTGATACTGATTCGCCAGAATGCTGTTAGGCGTTTCAGCCACAATACGTTTCGCGACGTTGTAGTAACTGCGTGGATCGTCGGGGGCCACCGCGGTGGGCGTGATGATGACCCGCGCGCCGAACGCGCGTAGAAAGCGCACCTTCTCTTCGCTCATTTTGTCGGGCATCACAAAGACGCACTTGTAACCCTTGATGGCTGCTGCCAACGCTAAGCCAGCCCCGGTATTGCCCGACGTCGCTTCGACGATGGTGCCGCCCGGTTTAAGCTGACCTTGATCCTCGGCATCTTCGATGATGGACAGCGCAATGCGATCTTTAACCGATCCGCCGGGATTGAAGAACTCAACTTTGGCTAACACCGTACACATGCAGACCCCGGCGACCACGCGATTCAGCTTGACCAGCGGAGTCTGTCCAATTGTCTGCAGGACATTTTCGTAGTAGCGCGGCTGACGTACTTGTAACTGCGGCTGTGTTGGAAATGTGTGTACGGTGTTCATAGTTGTCCTCGATGAAATGCTAACTCAAGTTGCCCGCAGCGATCCGATTTGACCTGATCGTCGAGCGATGCTGGCGGGCTTGAATCTGAACGTGAAGCTGCTTATCCTTTCTGTTTTGAAATGGAATGAAGGCGAGGCGATCGGAAGGCTTACGACCAACCGCCTCACGCTTCAATCTTTAGTGATGGCCGGCGTGGTGCTGGGCCTGCCCGACGTACTTCTCTGGTTCTTTGTCGAAAGCCTTCTTGCAGCCGCCGGAGCAGAAGTAGTACGTCTGTCCCTTGTATTCTGATTTGCCAGCGGCTGTCTTCGGATCAACGTCCATTCCACAAACGGGGTCTTTGACCATGATGTTTCACCTCCTTTCAACGTCACTGCCACTAAATCAACGATCTCGACTTTGAAAAACTTTCCAACTGCACACGCCCCAGCAGATTGCTAACGCAGCGAGGAAGAGCATTAAGGCCGCTAGCCCTGCTACCTTTAGTCCAAAGAGTGGCCCGACAATGAACAAGGCCAATGGCAGGCTACACAACCACATGACCAGCGCTAGCAGCATACTGTCTGAATGCGAACTCAGCCGTTTGAACATGTCAGCCTCGTTCCAGATAGTGTAGTGGACATTCTCTCCACTGCCTAGCGCCATTTAGCGCGTTCTGGCATGCGCCAAATAGCCTGCCTGTGTTTGGCCGGACAGATTATCTCATCTGGGCTTAATCAAGACGCATAGACCAACCTAACGACTGATGGGCTGCACGTGAAACGAACGGGGCAACCGCCAGTCGTTCCTGTGCGTTGCCCCATCCGGTGCAATTGGATGTGAGATACTCGGATGATGCGGGTTGGCTAGTGTTTGCGCGCCAACCACAAACCTAAGCCGCCACTTACAATCGCTGCTACCACAATTCCCACCAACTCGCCAGTCGGCTTTGCTCGATCGAGCTGATGCAGCTCGCCGCTCGGTTGCTGAACCGTGGCCGGTTCGGCGCTGGCTTGATCTGAAGCTGCCGTGATGGTCAGATCGGTCTCGGTAGCATCGCCATCCTTGGCAGTGGCCTTCACCGTATACGAGCCCGGCGGTGTCTTGTCTGGGATGGTGTAAGTCATGGTGAAGCCGCCTTCCACGGGCTCATCGCTGGTTGCGGCACTACTCTCGGGGGTTGCCATCGATGCGGCTCCAGGCGTCGCCTGCTTCTGTTCCTGATCAGTCATGCTTTCTTGGCCTCCCCCGGCGGCCGTCACCGTGTCGAGGTAGATCGAGCCGGTCGGCCCTTCAAGCGTGAGGGTAAAGGTTTCGCCAACTTCCATCGCCGTGCCAGTCACCGTGATCTGCCCGCCAGACGGCGCGATGCTGGGCTGAACGGCGACGACGGGCGTGCCGTGCGCCAGTGCCACGCCAACCGAGACGAAGGCCAGCCCGATCAGAATAACCAAACTACGCAGTAGATATTTTTTCATTCGAGGCCTCCTATGGCTGCATCAAGTGGCCGCCGGTGACCGGCTGCAAGGTGGAGATCACGCCGCTGGCGACGATGACGATCAGAATCAACGCGGCGCTGATAAGCAGTGCCTTGCGGCGCGACAGGCTGAGAAAAGGACTGCGATCGAGGATCGGGACAAGCGCGAGTAAGCCGCCCAGGATGGCCGGAACGACCAATAAGCCCTTGACGCCCAACGCGTTCTCCGCCGGAAAGAGCCAGACAAACATCCACCACGGTTTCGTTACCTCGGCGCCCGCCACACCGGGTTGCCCGAGTGGCGCCGGTAAGAGCAGACTGAGGACGAGTGCCAGGCTCAATATCAGCAGGCCAAAGCCTAGCATGCGCTGCAAGTGGACGGTGAAGCGTGATGTGCCTTCACCCGCCATGGCGCGTGTCGTGGCATCGGGTGTGACTTTAGGGGAAATACCATGCTGCTTGATCAAGAAGATGTGAGTTGCAATAACCAGGCCGAACAGCAGCGGTAGGATCGTGACATGCCCATCGAACAGCCGGGTTAGCAACGGCACGGTACGGCTAAGCTCGGGCGAGAACCACGCTCCCAGGCCGCCGATGACGGCCGCTGCTTCTTTGTTGTGCTGTAACGCTTCCAAGCCCTCTTGATCGAACTTGAGCACTGAGCCAGTAAAGACCAGGCCGAGTGTGATCGCCAGCAGCCCAAGGCCAGCATACCAGTTAATCTCGCGCGGACGTTTGTACGATCCAGTGAACAACACGCGCAGCATATGCAGCAGTAGCGTGATCGTAACGATCTGCGCCGTCCAGAAGTGGATCGAGCGAATCAAGTCGCCGAGCGGCGCGCCGGTGATGATGTAGACCACGCTCTGATGCGCGTCAGGTGGATGCGGGTGATAGAACTGGGCCAGGTAGATGCCCGTGATAAACAGGATGACAAACCCGGTGAGGGTAATGCCACCCAGGATATAGGGCAGCGAATTGGCGTGTTCCGGAACGGCATAAGCCAGGCCCTGTAAGCCTAGCCGTTCATTCAGCCACTCTTTCAATCGCGGGCGCGGGGCCGGTTGAGCCATAGTTGCCATTTGTCTGATCCTTTCCTTGACTTGAAAACAGCCGACACATGCGGTGCAGTGCTCCCGTCGGCGGCTGGCCGAATCAGAGACTATCGATGCTTAAGACCAGGCTAGAATGTTATCTCCCATAATCGCAGGCAATAAAGTCACAATCTTGTGTATTGGTTCCATCGGTCACTATATACCTAAAATGATGGCTAGCTCAAGCGCCAATCAGCCTGATTTGTCGTAAGCCATTTAGCTGGTATATATAAAACCCACCTGCTCCCCTATCTTTTAGGGAGCAGGTGGGTTTGACTTACTGGAGCAACAATCGGGAAGATAAGGCTGGCTACAGTGGCAGATGGAGATCGATCGTGGTGCCGTGGCCGGCTGTGGACTGAATCGTCAATTGGGCGCCGATCAGCTCGGCCCGCTCGCGCATCCCGACCAATCCAAAGTGGCCAAGCTCGGTCAAGGCATCCCCTCGATCAGGCATCTCAAAGCCGACACCGTCGTCACGAATTAACACCTGCAATGTATCGGCATAGTTAAGTTTGACTTGAACCTGTTTGGCCCGTGCATGCTTGACCACGTTGTTCAAGGCTTCCTGTACAATCCGATAGAGCGCCAGTTCACGCTCGGGCGCCAGGCGGTAAATCTCACCTTCGACTGTGAAAGTGACTGCTAGTCCGCCTCTCTCGCTGAGAGATTGTGTGAGCATTTCGAGCGCAGGTGTCAGACCGAGATCCTCCAGATAGATCGGCCGCAAAGCGCGAATGACGCGCCGCACATCGGCGATAGTGCTGGCCGTCATCGCGCGCAGTTCGGTCAATTTCACCGCGGCCGCTTGCGGATCGCGTTTGCAGATTCGCTCAATCATTTGCGTGCGCTGGTCGAGTGCGATTAGCGCCTGTACAGTCTCGTCATGCAGCTCGCGCGCCAGCCGCGAGCGCTCGTCTTCCTGACTGCGTGTGATCGCGGCGGCGTACGACTGAATACTGCGCTGATAGCGGCGAATCTGATCGGCCATGTGAGCCAGCGTGATATGAAGCGTCTGAATCTCGCTAATACCGTCGATGGGTTGCTCCAACGCATCGTAATCACCCTGGCCGGCGCGCTCGGCCTGCTCATCCAGCTGTTGCAGGGGCCGGAGCACGCGACGTGCGACGAAGACGATCGCCACAACGGCGATTACAAATGCAGGTACGAGCACGAGCGGTGTGAGCAACGAAGTGCGCAGCAGCGGATTGACCACATCTTCCCACGGTTCAGCGACAATCAAGCCCCAGCCGACTGACGGCACAGGCTCGAAAGCGACTACCCATTCGATCTGATGGTCATCGGTCACGAAGGTCGCGCCGCTTTCGCCACGTAATGCTTCCACGGCCCCTGGCTCGGAAGAAGCATCGGAGCCGACCGGTATTCCGCCAGAGTGAAACACGATGCGCGCGCCGGTGTCCACGACAATGACTCGCGTGCGCGGCGATGATTGCAAAGTGTTAGCCAGCGTCGGCAATCGAAGCGATTGTGCCGAGAACAATCCAGCGACGGTGATCGTGTTGTCGGTCGACCGTGCCACCGCCAGGATGTCGCCGGATGAAGTGAGCGACAGTCCCGCGGCTGTAGGGCTGACATTCTTTACAGCGGATAATAACTTCTGATCAGGTGGCTGCGGAAGCGAAGTGAGGACAGCACCGTTGGCGCCGATCACCGCCACACCACCCTCGAAATCGGCTAACAGGTGATCGGAACTGTGCAGCTCAGTGGCCGGTGAGAGGCCTAGCGAGACGGCTTCAGCGATCGAACGCAATGAGGCCAACTGGTGACTGACCCGTTCGTCCAGCCCGGTCGCGGCTTCGCGCGCCGCCCGCTGATCATGGGCCGCCACGAGGTTGCGCATCTCGTTTTGGTGCAGCGTCGTCGCGCCGATAGCGACGACGATCAGCACCAGTGTCAATGGCAGCACGACGACGAAGAGTAAGCCGGGCAGCAACCCGCGCAGCCTTGACCTCATTCGAGCGTATTTCCCGGCGACAGCCAACCAAGCGACACGGCCCGCATGACGGCTTCAGTGCGCGTGGCGACATGTAGTTTGCCAAAGATATTCGCCAGGTGGCCTTGCACCGTGCGATCGCTGACGTTCAGTTGCGCGCCGATCGCTTTGTTGGTGTAACCGTGTGCGGCCAGTTTCAACACGTCCATCTCGCGCGGCGTGAGCGATTCGATCGGTCTGTCTACAGATGGACCAGCCAACTGAGTCATCAGTTTGCGCGCGATGTTGGGATCGAGCACGGACTTACCTTCATGCACGTCGCGCACGGCTTGAATGATGTCGTCGGCATCGGCGGTCTTGAGGACGTAGCCATTCGCGCCCGCTTGCAGCACCGCCAACACATAGGGATCGTCATCGTAAGCCGTGAGGATCAGGATGCCGACCGGCCAACGTTGGGCGCGAACGTGACGGCAGACATCGATGCCGCTCCGTTTGGGCATCTGAATATCCAGCACAGCCACGTCGGGTCGCAGCTGATCGATCAGGCGGATGGCTTCGTCGCCATCGCCGGCTTCAGCGATCACGTCGATGTCGCCCGGTTCGGTGAAAAATTCGCGAATCCCTTTGCGCACAACGGCGTGATCGTCGGCGAGAATGACACGGATAGTGTTAGCAGACATACATCCCCCATTAGCTTGATTCAGGCATTCATAGTTTATCAGCAAACTCATCCCGTGGGAAGTTCAGTTTGTGCCAGGAGTGCAACACTTCCTGGCGATGAGTCGTGACATCCGAATAACAGCTGCCGGCGATGCGCACCTCGACTATATCGGTCGGTCTCACTTCGCGTCCTTGATCGGTCCTGGAGGTGCTCAATTTCCCTTTGCCGAACAACTCCTGATCATCACGCTCAACAAGAAACCCAACACCCGTCCTGCACATCCGATTCGAATTGTATCTCAGCAGAAATGTAGCACCCACCACTGGGACACGCTGCGCAAGATTCGTTGTTGAGCCGCACGTGTCGATCAGCGGCCAATTCGATTAACTGCAACGGCGACAACTCGGCCAGGCAATGCGGTTGGTGGAAAATCGTTGAGTCGCGAGTGTATGAGCAATGTCGAGCGGCTTTGCACGGCGCCTTCGTATTAGTCGAAGGCGTGTTGCAAAAAGATCACGGGGGCTATTAATGTGGTGGTCCAGCGAGTAGGGACCGTCTGAAACGTTGCGTGAGGATTAGGCTACGGCTGCTGAAACTCGTCCCACAAGGCCTGCCAGAGATCGGCCACGCCAATCTCCGCAGCCCACTGAACAAGGTAGGCCAAGTCTAATTGTGAACCCATCAAGTCCAGCATGTTGGCAATGTCGGTCGGATGCTTCTGTGCGACTTCGCCGCCCTGCCGGTAGCAACTGAGTTTGTACAGGATAACGTCTTCCGGCGACAGAAACCAGGCTTCCGTGCTGCGCTCTGCGTCCCTGTCCCAGGCCAATCTTCGGCAGCGCGCCATGGCCGAGGCATCCAGTCCAGTGTTTTTCGCGACATACAGATCAGCTTTGGTGCCAATCGTGCGGTCGATGATATTGAACGGAAGGCCGTACGGGATGCTGGTTTCGACAATGGTCTCAAGAGGCGAAATATAGACCTGCCAGCCTTGGATTTTCTTCACCAGCTGACTCAGCTGGTTCAACGAGGCAGCGACCATCACATCGACATCAATTGTGAGGCGCGGTTCGCTGTACATCATGGCGGCCACTGAACCGCCGATCGCATATACCACGCCCAGCTCTTCTAACGTGGCAATCAACCGGCGGTTAAAGTCCCGCTGATCTTCGGGTGAAATGGGATTACCGGGCATGCAGACTCAACATTCGTTGCGCCGCGATATGCATCGCTTCCTCCGGTGAATGACCATGCCGGATCTCCTGGTGGTACAGGGCATCACGTGCCATGATGAATAAGCTGTTGGCATTCGCGAGTTTGACGGCCGGCGGAATCTTTCTCAGAATGTCGGTATAAGCGGGCGACCTCTCAAGTTTGGCCGCCCGCACTGCGCGACGGATGCGTTCCTCGGACGATAGGTTGGCTTGATTTAGCACCATGCGGCCCCAAATCGCGAACATGAGTAGGATACAGGCATTATAGCGACTCGCTGAGATCAGGTCAAGACAGCCTAGCCCGGCACGTCAAAGATTATACGCTGCAAAAAAGGGGCCTTTTCAGCCCCAAAACGTATCATCTCAAAAACTCGCGGTAACGGCTTGACCCAATGCTTGTTCCGATCAAGTAATGATCCGCCACACTTCTCGTGGCAAGCGACACTGGACACGGGCGCGCTTCTCGCCTATGCTTAACGTTAGCAAGACACTTCCGTAGGTTGGTCATCCGATGCTCGAAGGTTTTGATCCCAACACCATTCAAGATGTTGCCGGCGCTCGCCAGGCCATTGTCCAGTTGCTCAATTTGGTCGAGGCCCTGGCGTCGGACAACCGCGAACTGCGGGACGAGAACCAACGTCTGCGGGATGAGATCAACCGGCTCAAGGGCGAGCAGGGTAAGCCCAAGATTCAACCGAATCGCCCGACCTCCCCGCCGAAGGCGACGAATCATTCGTCGGAGCGCGAGCGTCACCAGCATCAAACGCGGAAGAAGGGTCGCAAAGTCGAGCGCATTGAGGTGAATCGGGAGGAAGTGTTGAAAGTGGACCTGGCGCGACTGCCCACCGATGCCGAGTTCAAAGGCTACGACGACGTCATCGTGCAAGACCTCAAGATTGAGACGGACAATGTGCTGTTTCACAAGGAAAAGTTCTATTCGGCGCGAGAGAACAAGGCCTACCAGGCCGAGTTGCCGCGTGGGTACACGGGCCAGTTCGGGCCGGGGGTCAAGGCGCTGACGCTGGTGTTGTATCACGCGGCCAACCTGAGCGAGCCGAAGGTGCGCGAGTTTTTCGGGTTTGTGGGTCTCCACATTTCGGAAGGGGAGGTCTCGAATCTGCTGATCAAAGACCAGGGCGAGTTCCACGCCGAAAAAGAGGCGGTGTACGCTGCGGGGCTGCGCAGTAGCCCCTGGCAACCTATCGATGAAACCAGCACGCGGGTCAATGGCGTGAACGAACACTGTCATACGGTGTGCAACCCCTTGTACACGGCGTATGTAACGACGGACAAGAAGGATCGGCTGGCCGTACTGGAAGTTCTGCTCAATGGACGCGCCTTGACCTTCCGTCTCAACGCCGCAGCGTATACGTGGCTGGAGCCAGTGGGCTTGCCTGCCTCGGCTCTCGCGGCCTTGCAGCAGTTGCCCCAGGACCAAGTGTTGAGCGAAGCCGAGTTCACGCAGCAACTGGCGGTCGCGCTGCCTACGCTGGGCAGCCAGGCGCGGCGCCGGGTTCTGGAGGCAGCGGCCATCGCCGCGTATCAAGCTCAACAGGACTTCCCCCTCGTGGAGTTGCTCCTCTGCGATGATGCCGACCAGTTCAAGCGCTTGACGGGAGAACTCGCCCTGTGTTGGATCCACGATGCGCGACACTACAAAAAGTTGGACCCCGTGGTTCCCCATCATCGCACACTCTTGGACGACTTTACGGGGCAGTACTGGGACTTGTACCACGACCTCCTGACCTACCGACCCGCGCCCACACCCGACGACGCGACCCGGCTGTCCCAACGGTTCGACGACCTGTTCGCCACGACCACCGGTTATGCCGACTTGGATGATCGCATCGCCAAGACCCGCGCCAAGAAAGACGCCTTGCTGATGGTGTTGAAGCACCCTGAACTTCCTTTGCACAACAATCCGGCAGAACTGGCCGCCCGTCGGCGCGTCCGTAAACGCGACGTGAGCTTTGGCCCACGCACCGAAGATGGCAAGAACGCGTGGGACACGTTCATGACGCTGGCAGACACCGCCCGGAAACTAGGCGTGAGTTTCTACCGCTACGTCTATGACCGCGTTTCCCAGGCTAACCAAATCCCCAAGTTGGCCGACCTGATTGCTGAACGGGCCAAGCAACTTGGATTGGGTGCGTCATGGGACACGACCTGAGTTCCCGCGATTTATTGAGATGATACTGTGGAGAAGTGTAGACGGCATTTTTACAGTCCATTCCCCCTGTGAGGTGAATTAGACCGTAAGCGTTTCGGTGGTAAAAGGCGGAACGCCGTGTGGC
>JADGQE010000111.1 GCA_017882055.1 Thermoflexales bacterium | reverse complement strand
TACGCCGATGGAAAGAAGTTTGGCTTCTAAGGCTTTTGCTGACTCCTCTTCTTTGAAAAAGCCGACAATATGCCAATGTTCCAACTTCATAATGTAATTATAGAAAAATTGGCAGGCTTCATCCTCTGACTTGGATTTGAATATTGGCTCTGAGTCTTGGCCTCTCTCAGTATAGAAGACGACCCAGGTACCACCAATTTCATCAAGGCAATAAACATCGCTACCTCTGCTTCTAACGGCGAAGGTATTTTCACTACAGCCTTCGGCTAATAGTTTTCCTCGTACTTCGGATGCTTTCATTTTTATGCCCATCAATCATTATACCGCAACTTACGCGCCGACCGATCACTTCGGCAATGACTTCAAGTCAATCGGCGCCGTCATGTCGAGCGCGAGCGGCGTGACCGAAACGACGCGATCGAGCCGCACCGCCTGCACGTCCGAATCCACTTCGAGATGTTCGCGATCGATGAAAGTCTCATAGCCCATCGGACCGGGATCGGTCGGCCGGCGGCGGTGGGGCTTGACGGGCACAAAATAACGCGTCATGCTCAGGCGTGTCCAACGCCATTCGGTCCGGGGCGTCGCATCACTGGGCACGTCGATCTTGAGCAGATCAGTTCTGGGCGGCAAACCCCGTTCCAGTGTGCGACGCGCGAACAGCCGCAAGAAATAGGCCGCGCCGGAAAAATCAACTTCTTCCGACAAACTGAGATAGTGTTCGGGCGCAGTCTCCAGCGAAATCGCAATCGATGGGATTTTGAAAGAAGCCGATTCCAGGGCTGCACCGATCGTGCCGGAGACGCTGACGCCTTCGCCCAGATTCTCGCCGTAGTTGATACCCGACACAACGAGATCGACTTTGCGCTCGGCGATCTCGAACAGGCCATGCTGCACCACTTGCGCCGGCGTGCCCTCAATGGCGTAACCGGCCAGCGTGTGCCGGTTGATGTGCAGGTCTTGCCGGAAGATGCGGCCTTCGGACGTGGGCGGCATGCTGCGGCCTGCGCCCGATTGCTGCTGATGCGGCGCAACGATTAGCACTTCGCCTAAAGGTTCGCAGGCTTCGGCGGCGGCGCGCAGCCCGACCGACGTAATGCCGTCGTCGTTCGTGATGAGGATGAGTGGTCGATAATCCGTCATGACGTCCCTGAGTCGAAATGAAACGTGACAGATGCCGCGTGATAATACCAGCGAAGCAGACTACTCGCAAGTGAGGTAGAATAGCCCTAAATACAGGCAACTGGTAATTGGTGATTGGGCAACTGGGCATCTGGTTAACCAGTTGACCCATTAACCCATTGACCCATTGACCAAGTGACTATCCACATGCCCAGTTTCCCATTCATCGCTATCGAAGGTGTGATTGGCGTCGGCAAGACGACGCTGGCCCGCATGCTGGCGCCCGATTTCAACGGCGAGACACTGCTCGAAGTCTTTGAAGAGAATCCCTTCCTCAGTGACTTCTACGGCGATCGCGCCCGCTACGCTTTTCAGACGCAGATCTTTTTTCTGCTCAGCCGCTATCGGCAGCAGCACCTGGCCGTGCCGAATGCTCTGGCACGCGGGCCGCTGTTCAGCGATTACACGTTCGCCAAAGACTCGCTCTTCGCGCACTTGAATCTGGCGGGCGACGAACTCACTGTGTATGAAAAGCTGCATACCGCGCTGGCCGAGAAAATCCCCGCGCCGAGTCTGCTCATTTATCTGCGCGCCGACCTCGACACGTTGATGGGCCGCATCGCCATGCGCGATCGGCCCTACGAACGCGGCATGGATCGCGGCTACATCGAAAGCCTGCGGCTGGCTTACGAAGGTTTCTTCACCGCGTACACGGCTTCGCCCGTGCTGGTCATCGATACCAATCACCTCAACATCGTCGGCGATCCGCAAGCCTGTATCCGCGTCCGCGAGCAAATCCGATCGGTGCTGGGCCAGGGTACGTTCCAGCAGGCGCTGCCGCAAATGCCCTTGACGATCCCCGGCACAGATTCGATTAACGCAGCCAGGGTTCACGCTTCGCGACCTTTGCAAGGTTCAAATGCGCTGCATGAATTTTTATCGCTTACCCAATCGATTGGCAATCTGGGCGCGGTCTTATCGGACGGTGCGGATCGATTGGAAATTCAAGCCGCACTGTCGGCTTGCCAGCGTCGTTTGAATCAACTGGCCGGCGCAGCCGACATCACGCTCGAGAATTAACGAAGGATCACTTGACTCATGACCAAGCACTTCATCGCCATTGCCGGTAACATCGGCGTGGGCAAGTCGTCGCTGGTGCGGCTGCTCGCCGCCCGCCTGGGCTGGACGCCCTTCTACGAGGCCGTCGACGAGAATCCGTACCTGTCGGACTTTTACCAGGACATGCGCGCCTGGAGTTTTCACTCGCAGGTTTTCTTTCTTTCGAAACGGCTGCGGCATCATCGGGCTTTGCTCGATCACCCCGATTCGGTCATTCAAGATCGCAGTATCTATGAAGACGCCGAGATTTTCGCCAAAAACCTGTATCGCCAGAGCCATATGAGCGATCGCGACTACGGTTGCTACCGCGAACTGTACGAAGTTCTCACGCTGTATCTGCCTCCGCCCGATTTGGTCGTGTACTTGCGGGCCAACACGGATACGCTGACCAAGCGCATCACCCAGCGCGGCCGCGATTACGAGCGCGACATTTCAATCGAGTATCTGGCCCGGCTAAACGATTTGTACGAAGAATGGATCGATAACTTCACCCTGTGCCCGGTGTTAACCATCCCGGCTGACTCACTCGACTACGTGCATGAAGATGGGCATTTGGATATCGTGACTTCGGTTATCCTCAAGCGGCTGGAAGACAAAGAAGTGGTGATGTTTGATTGATCCAGAACCTGCGTTGAATCAAGCCAAACGAAAAAGGTGTGTGCCTTAACACCGGTGCAGGTTGGAAGAATCCGCGGCAGGACATCTCATCGATTCGCCCATGATAAAAACACGCCTGACTCGATCGAGCCAGGCGTGTTCGCGTCTACCCCTGCGACACTTAGCTTTGATAGTCATCCTTCAACGGCGCTTCAGACGGCAGTACGAGCACCGGCTTGCGTAATAACCAGACGAGGGCCGCACCCGTGATCGCGCCGGCTACCAATCCGCAGGCAACAAATCCTAGCCACCACGTCTTAAAGATGGACAGTGTAATCCCATAGAGTGCAAAGCCGATGGCCCACGCGACGATGTTGATCAAGATCCAGCGGCTGGCATCCTCGACCCTGTAACGCAACGCGAGATATTGGAGCATTCCAATCAATACGCCCAGCCCCAGGCCAGACCAGACCGTAAAGACGCCCAGATAAGGTATCGCTGCCCCCCAGGTACCGAAGGCCAACGTTGTGTTGAAGATCCATGTCCAATCGCCGCGCGCACGCTGCAGCTTCAGAATCAACATCTGCGTCCAGCCGATGATGATGCCAGCCATGACAACGCTCAATATCAATTGAGCCGTGATCTTCTCGAAGAACATACCGAGCACTAACCCGAACGCCGTAACCGCTGTCCACAGCGATCCGGCCTGCCACTCGGTCAAAAGTGGACGCAGGCGCGGCGGCAGCGCCTGAGCCGATTCAGTGGTTTTCCAACGATATTCGCTCATGAATGCCTCACCAGATACAGAAGTCTCCTCCATCTTATCACAGGCTGGAGGAGACTTGGTAGCGAATTCTGAAAGGGCGCTAAACTACAATGCTCACTAACTTGCCCGGCACGTACACGATCTTGCGCGGCTCTTTGCCGCCCATGAAGCGCTGCACGATCTCGGAGGCGAGGGCTTTGGCTTTCGCCTCGGCTTCGCTGATATCGATCGGCGCATCGAAGCGATCGCGCACTTTGCCGTTGATCTGAATCACCAGTGTGACCATGTCTTCAGCCGCAGCCGCAGGCTCATACTCCGGCCAGGTTTGTTGATGGATCGAATACGGCCGGCCGCGCTGCGCCCACAATTCTTCGGCGAGGTGCGGTGTGATTGGCGCCATCATCTTCAGCAGCGCCGTCACGGCTTCATCCCAGGCGGGCGTGCCTTCCAGGGATTCGCGATACTTGTAGAGTTCATTCGTCAGCGTCATCAACGCCGAAATGATGGTGTTGAATTCAAAGGCTTCGTAATCATCCGACACGCGTTTGATGGCTTGATGCGTAGCCCGCCGCAGCGCCTTCACGTCTTGTTCACTCGTTGCTGATCGCTGCCCGCTGCCAGGCAGCGCCACATTCCATACCCGGTTCAGCCAACGCACCGGCCCTTCGATACCCTTGCTGTTCCACGGCCCGCCTTGCGACCACTGCGCAACAAACATCAAGTACGCGCGCACTGCGTCGGCGCCGTACTTATTCACCAACTCGTCCGGCGCGATGACATTGCCCCGGCTCTTCGACATCTTCTCCGAGTCTTCACCCAGGATGATGCCTTGATTATGCAGCTGCTTCATTGGCTCATCGTCGCGCACGATGCCGATGTCGCGCAGCGCCCTGGTGAAGAAGCGCGTGTAGATCAGGTGCATCGTCGCGTGCTCGATGCCGCCCGTGTAGCAATCGACGGGCATCCAGTAATCGTACTCTTTCGGATCCCACGGGCCTTGATCGTATTTCGGACTGAGGTAACGATACTGATACCACGACGAGCACATGAAGGTATCCATCGTATCGGTATCGCGTGTGGCCGGCTGGCCGCAGATCGGGCAGGTGGTCTGCGCCCAGGTAGGATGCAGTTTCAGCGGACTCTCGCCCGTCGGCTTCCATTCGACATCATCCGGCAGCAGCACGGGCAATTGATCATCGGGCACGGGCACCTGGCCGTGTTCGGGGCAATATATGATCGGAATCGGCGTGCCCCAGTAGCGCTGGCGCGAGATCAGCCAATCACGCAATCGATAAGTCGTGGCGCCCTGGCCGACGCCCTTTTCTTCCAGCCACTGAATGACTTTCGGCTTAGCCACATCGCCCGGCGTGCCGCTGAATTCGCCCGAATGAATCATCGCGCCATAGTTGTCGTGGTACAGCGCGTCGTGATAAAACTCGACGCCCCACAGCATCTCCATCACAGTGCGCTTGCCGCGCACGTTCGGTTCGAGTTCTTTGCAGCGCGCCAGAATACGCTGCTCGGCTTCGAGCGAGTTCCACTCCCAGACCGCGTCATGATAGATGAAGAGCCAACGGGTGCCGATGACTTCGTTCCACGCATCGGGCCGCACGTAATGCCGGGCCAGTTCGATGTAGCGATCGATCTTCTCAGGCGGGATGGTGATGTACAGCGAACCCATGCGATCGAAGAACGGAATGCCCGCGTCATGCAGTGCGTTGGCGAAGCCTTCATTCAGCGTGCCGCCCAACGCGAACGAGCGCGTGAGCTGATCGGGCCGATCGATCACCGGCAGGATGGGCAGGCCGAACTTCAGCGCAAAATCGAAGTCGCGCTTGTCGTGCGCGGGCACGGCCATGATCGCGCCCGTGCCGTAGGTCATCAATACATAGTCGGCGATCCAGATCGGAATGCGCGCGCCGTTGACGGGATTGATCGCGTACGCGCCAATGAAGACGCCGGTCTTGTCTTTATCGGCGGACTCGCGCTGAATATCGGTCTGGCGCGTGGCCTGCACGATATATTCGTCGACCTCGCCGCGCTGTTCGGGCGTCGTCAGCTGATCGACCAGCGGATGTTCCGGCGCGAGCACCATAAACGTCGCGCCCCACAATGTATCGGGCCGCGTCGTGAACACGACAATCTCATCGCCGCGCTCAGTCTTGAAGGTAACATTCGCACCTTCGCTCTTGCCGATCCAGTTGGTCTGCAGCGTCTTGACGCGCTCGGGCCAATCGATCTGGCCGAAGTTCAACAGTTCTTCGGCGTAGCGGGTGATCTTGAAATACCATTGATCGAGCCGCTTCTTGATGACGGGCGTACCGCAGCGCTCGCAGTGCCGATCTTCACCCCAGACTTGTTCGCGGGCCAGCGTGGTGTTGCAGTTGGGGCACCAATCGACCGGCGACATTTTCTTGTAAGCCAAACCGTGCTTGAACAACTGGCTGAAGAACCACTGCGTCCACTTGTAGTATTCGGGATCAGCCGACACGGCCTCGCGTTCCCAGTCCCACATCGCGCCCATCGAGCGCAGCTGCGTGCGCATGCGATCGATGTTGGCATATGTCCAGGTCTTGGGGTGGATGCCGCGCTTGATGGCCGCGTTCTCGGCCGGCAGGCCGAAGGCGTCGAAGCCGATCGGGAACATGACGTTGAAGCCCTGCATGCGCATGTAGCGGGCGCGCGCGTCCGACGGCGTCATGGCGTACCAGTGGCCGATGTGCAGATCGCCGCTGGGATAGGGCAGCATCGTCAGCGCGTAGAATTTTTTACGCGACGGATCGACCGATGCGCGATAGAGTTGATCCTGCTCCCACTGCGCCTGCCACTTCGACTCGATCACATCCGGCTTGTATTCTTTGATCGGCGAGGGTGCAGGGACCGTCTTGACCGGCACAGGCGCAACAGTCTCAACCGTGCGAGTTTGCTTTGCAATGAACTTCTTCGCCATAGGCTTCGCCTTCGACTGCGTAGTCGATTTTGCCTTCGTGGTCGCCTTTGTCTTCGCGACTGCTTTCTTCGCCTTAGCTACGACCTTCTTGGTTTTGGGCGCAGGCTTAGTCACTGCATCCGGTTTCTTTTTTGATGTAACCTTCTTAGAAATTGTTGCCATGTTTCTTCATCTCCTCAAATCCTGTTTAACCACGGATTACACGGATGGCACGGATGATGTTGACTCGCCCATTCGTTGACGGGAGCACTGTGGTACACGTGTGCCGCGCTGGGCGCGACCCAGTGCAGGCATCCTGCGGATGCACCATCGCAGGACACCGCATGTGTTCGATGCACATTCGTTGACGCCATAAAAAATCCCCTTCATCCATTCAGGGACGAAGGGGACTCCGTGGTACCACCCTGCTTGCTCAAACCATCCGAGCCGCTTGTTGAGGCTGTATCGGGCTGACCCGCTGCGGGCTAGATACGGCGACCGCAAGGGTCGCCCCTACGTTCACCCACAGAGCGCGACTGAACGAAAAACACAAATCAGCGCAATCAGCGTTAATCTGCGTCCTCATTCAGATCCCCCGGTGAGTTCAGTCTGCGGCGTTCCGCAACGCCCTGCGAGGCTTGCATCACTGCGCTTCGCTCTCTGGCGGATGACCTACTACTCCGGCTTGACGCTTATACGATGCAGTAGGGGCGAGGTGATCTCGCCCCTACGTTGTGTGGACCTAGTGGGATTCGAACCCACGACCTTCTCAATGCCATTGAGACGCGCTCCCAACTGCGCTATAGGCCCAATTGATTTCTGATTTTCGAATTCTGATTTTAGATTTAGGCCTGCCGGCCATCCGGTTATTCGTTGTTAATCCGTTGCCGACACAGTGGACCTGGAGGGATTCGAACCCTCGACCTCCTCAGTGCGATTGAGGCGCGCTCCCAGCTGCGCTACAGGCCCGTTGGTGCAGGGGATTGTACCCGAATGGCGCAGGTGTGTCAAGCAAAGTACGACGGAGCGAAAGCGAGAAGGCGGGATGGAGAGAAAGAGAGAAGGAGAGATAAACAACGTCGCTCTATCTCTCCTTCTCTCCGTCTCTCCGTCTCTCGTTTTTCCTCAGTCTTCGATAACCACCTTGCCCAGATCAGGCGGAGGCGGCGGATACTGCGGATTCATCTTTTCCAGTGTCTCGACGATGGTGCGCATGATGAGGTAGTTGCGATACCATTTACGATTGGCCGGGACGATGTGCCACGGCGCGTCATCGGTGCTGCACTTCCCCAGAGCATCTTCGTAAGCCTGTTGATAATCATCCCATAATTTGCGCTCAGCCAGATCGCCGATGTTGAACTTCCAGTTTTTGGTCGCGTCGTCCAATCGATCTTGCAGGCGTTTCTTTTGCTCGTCTTTGCTGATGTGCAGAAAGAACTTCAAGATCGTCGTGCCGCTCTCATTCAGCTGTCGCTCGAAGTCGTTGATCTGTTGATAGCGCGCCCGCCACACTTTTTCCGGCACAAGCTGATGCACGCGCACGACCAGCACATCTTCGTAGTGCGATCGATTGAAGATGCCAAGGTGGCCCCTGGACGGCACGGCCTGGTGAACGCGCCATAGATAATCGTGGGCCAGCTCTTCGGGTGAGGGCGGACCGAACCCGGTGACCTGCACGCCCTGCGGATTCACACCGCTCATCACGTGCGTGATCGTGCCGTCCTTGCCGGAAGTATCCATGCCTTGCAACACGATCAGCAAGCTGCGCCGCTTCTCGGCGTACAATCGTTCTTGAAGAACGATCAACTTCTGGCGATCGGCTTCGACGTCTTCGACCGCCTCGTTCTTATCCTTGAATGGACCTGTGTCACTGGGATTGTAATCCTTGAGATTGATCTGGCTGTCTGGCTTGATGCGATAGTCTTTGATGAGGCTCATGCTTTTTCTCCGCTGGATGATTTACACGCGCGGCGTGCGGACTTCGGCCAGAAAAGCAGCCCAACCCGACACGTCTTGACTCTGCTTCACGGTGAAGTAATAATCGCGCACGATGTCGCCCTGCTGCTCGCGATTGAACGCCTCGAAGTGTTTGCCCGCCTGACTGAAATCCTTGAGCGCTTCGTTGGGCGATTGGCCGGGCGGCGCGTAAACGTAGGTCGGCGCTAAAATCGCTTGAAGGAGATAGCCAATACCCACATGTTGAAACTGCCACTGGTGCGTGAGTTCATGCATCAGCCAGCCCATATCTCTCAACCACAACGGATCATCTGGATTGGCCGTGGTCAGCGACACCGGAAAGTATGACGTATTGGCGAGCGTGATGGCGTTCGCTTCGGGCGGTTTCGTCCCTCTAAAAAATGCGCCGATGCGGCCAACCATGTTTGGAAACTGGCTGCCCTCCAAGATGCGGACGCGCATGAGATCCAGGCCGTCCTGAAAGACAGCCTTGACTTCGGCCAGCTCGATGGCATTGAGTGCACGTACTGACATATTCGCCCCCGCGGATATGAAGAAATCGGTTAGCGCTCGTCCTCGTCTTCTTCAGGATCGGGCGGTGGTTTGACATTTCTCAAAATATCGATCGGATCGAGTTCTTCGACCTGCCCGTCATCATATCGAACGGTGACCGTGTCCTTGCCAACGCCGATCACCATGCCGACTCCGCGCCCGCTGCGCAGGAGAAATCGATCGCCGACTTTCCACTCGATCATGCTTGCCTCCCCTGTTTGATGGCGTTGTGGTTTGTTATTCGATTATAGCATAGCCATCCCGGTTGCCGCCGCGCGGCTTGCGCTTGAGGAACAGGCCATGTTTGCTCTGCGCGCCATTCGGTCATACAATAGACCTTATTCGAAATAAGCGACGGCATTCTTGATCAAGCATTTTGGGACGCAGATTTTGCAGATGTACGCTGATTTCTCCATTTTATCTGCGGAATCTGCGTGCATCTGCGTCCCAATCTGTTGTTGCGGATAAAGTCTGGCGAGTGCACCGCACAGCAGCTGGCTGAATATCGAGGCCGTAGTATTAGGAGCAATACTGTTTAGTCTAGCCGTAGCATCGGGCCTCGTGCCCGCCCGCAACCCTGCAAAGAACGCGCAGGGCAGGTGGGCTAAACTACGCTTATCTAAACAGTATTGGTTTTAGGAGGTCAAGGATGACAGATCTATCAGGCCAAACTTTAGGCAAATACCAGCTCCTCGATCGGTTGGGACGCGGCGGTATGGCCGATGTCTACAAGAGCTATCAGCCCAGCCTCGATCGCTATGTGGCCGTCAAAGTTCTGCATCCCCATTTGTCTGAGGACCCCGACTTCATTACACGCTTTCGGCGTGAAGCCAAACGCGTGGCCGACCTGCACCAGCAGAACATCGTGCAAGTCTTTGACTTCGACACGCAGGACGACAATTACTACATGGTGATGGAGTACATCGAAGGCGGGCAAAGCCTGAAACAGCTGCTGCTGGGCCTGGCTCAACGGAACGAGCGCCTGCCGATCGAGCAAACCCTCGACATCGTGATCAAACTGGCCGACACGCTGGCGTATGCTCACAGTCTCGGCATGATCCATCGCGACATCAAGCCCGCCAACATTTTGATGCCCGGCCTCGATCGGCTCGTGCTCGGCGACTTCGGTATTGCCCGTCTGATCGGCGAGACCAGTCTTACCGGCAGCGGCGCGATGGTGGACACGCCTGCTTACATGTCGCCCAACAGGGCCGCGGCGAACACGGTGATGTGCGCAGTGACATCTACGCTCTGGGCATCGTGCTGTATGAGATGCTCACCGGCCAACCGCCCTACGACGCCGATACGCCCTATGCCATCATCCTCAAGCACATCAACGATCCACTGACGCCGCCCCATGTTTTGATCGGCCCGCTGCCCGAAGCGAT